>DASXTZ010000449.1:0-4482 GCA_036505135.1 Ignavibacteria bacterium | reverse complement strand
TATATCCTCACCCCTTAACCACTCTCCCTTTGGGAGAGGGGGGATAAAACCCAAAATTTTTAATATTTTTTCCCTTCTCCAGTTCGGAGAGGGATTAAGGGTGAGGCTATTTCTTTTGAATATCTTCAAAAAAAACGGTATATTTATAGGATTTTATGCATGAGACTACCGAATTTTTCGTAGATAAAGACAAATTTACCGAAGCCGAAAAACATAAAGCTTCGAAAAGTCTTTGGTATTACTCATGGATAAGATTTAAAAGAAATAAGCTTGCAATGGCAGGCTTATTTACTCTAATATTATTGATTTTAACAGCAATTTTCGCGCCTTTTTTAGCACCATTTGACCCCATCGACCAGACGCTTGAATATGCTACAAGACCTTCGGGATTTACAGGTAACGTTCTTGTAAAGAAAGCAATAGATGGAATTGATTTTATTCCTATCCAGTCGGTAACAACAGCTACAAATGACTCGGTTATATATAAAGATTTTACGGGGTCAGATGCCTCGATTTTAAAGGCAGAACTGGTTGATGGCAGTGAAAGTAAATGGCATCATTACCCGAATTATTTGCTTGGAACAGATAGATACGGCAGGGATATTTTAAGCAGGCTAATATACGGCAGCAGAGTAAGCCTTTCAGTAGGCGTTATATCGGAAAGTATTGCTATTTTTATTGGTGTTTTTTTGGGAGCGCTTGCGGGATACTTCAGGGGGAGGGTCGATTCGTTTGTAATGTGGCTGATAAATGTAATATGGGCGTTTCCCTCGATTTTGTTTATAATTGCTATTTCGGTTGTGCTTGGAAAAGGTTTCTGGCAGTCATTTGTTGCCATCGGCTTAACAGGGTGGGTTGAAATCGCAAGAATAGTCAGAGGGCAATTCTTTTCTTTAAGAGAAACGGAATATGTTGAAGCAACAAGAGCACTAGGCTATAAGCCGCTTAGAATAATTTTTAAGCATATGCTTCCGAATACATTAGGACCGATTATTGTTACTGCTACGGCTGGACTTGCGACGGCAATAATTTTTGAAGCAAGTTTAAGCTTTCTGGGATTGGGCGTTCAGCCTCCCACACCCAGCTGGGGACAGATGGTTTTTGACGGTTATAAATATATTGTCGCAGGAACAAATTGGGGGCTTGCAGTTTATCCGTCCGTTGCTATAATGTTAACCGTATTTGCTGTAAACCTTATTGGTGATGGATTGCGGGATGCTTTTGATCCTAAAATGAGAAGATAATAATCCCTGAGCGAACGCGAAGGGTCTTATTAATTGAAAAAGAATTTTAATTATATAATTTATTTTATAATCACGGTAATTGAATCGAGATTATGAAGGATTTTCGGTATTTATATTATCTTACCAAAATTGACGGTCTTGGGGCTGTTAGAATAAAGCGGCTTATTGATAGATTCGATTCCGCGCAAAATATTTTTGAATCAAGTGCTGCAGACCTTGCTGAGACCGAGAATATTAGCATTAAAATGGCTGATTCTATCCTTCAGGCTCAAAACCATTTCACGAGCTTAAGTGTTGAATATGATAGTGTTATAAAAAAACTTGAAAAGATGAAAGCAGGGGTGATTACTTATGAAAACGGTGGGTATCCCTACCTGCTGAAAAAAACATATGACCCTCCTGTAATTCTTTATACCAGAGGAGATGTGAGTGAAAATTTATTTGATAATTGTATTGCCATAGTAGGAACCCGTAAGCCAAGCGATTACGGGAAAAGAATTGCCGAAGGCTTTGCCTCCCAGCTGGCAGAAATGGGTTTTAATGTTGTAAGCGGCTTTGCAAGAGGTATTGATACTTATGTTCATAAAGCTGTTTTAGCTGAAGATAAAGGTAAAACAACAGCAGTGTTTGGGTGCGGGATAGATGTTATATATCCTCCTGAAAACAAAAAGCTCTATGAAAAAATGTGCTCGAATGGAGCTATCTTATCAGAATATGAACTGGAGGCAATTCCTGATTCGATAAATTTTCCGAAACGCAACAGGATAATTAGTGGTTTATCTTACGGAACTATTATTGTCGAAAGCGGCCTGGGCGGAGGGGCTATGATAACTGCAAGATTTGCCCTTGACCAATCAAGAGAGGTATTTGCAGTCCCCGGATTTGTTACCTCTAAGAATAGTGAGGGCCCGAACAGCTTAATCAAAACGGGGCAGGCAAAGCTTATAGAAAATATAGATGATATATTGGATGAGATAAAAAATGAAATAACAGGCATCAGATTAAATGGTAAATCAAAAGAAATTAAGGCCGACATTCCGGAATTAGCCGGTAACGAAAAGTTAATATTTGATACGATTGCATCTGCAAAAGATCCTGTGCATATTGATTTAATATCGGAAAGCTCAGGTTTAAATATTTCTGATTGTTTAGTTGCCCTTTTGAACCTTGAATTTAAGGGATTAATGGAACAGCTTCCGGGAAAAAGATTTAAAGTTAGCTGTTCTTAACTCCTGCCTGCAGGCAGGGCTCGAAAAATTATTATTTATGTTGAAGAACGAACAAAGACTTAGTTTACATCAAAAATTATCACCGCAGGCAATCCAGGCGCAGCTGCTGCTTACTGTCCCTGCCCTGGAGCTTGAAGAAGAAATAAAGAACCAGCTCGAACAAAACCCGCTGCTAGAGGAAGATTCTAGCCAGGAAACTTCAGAAGTGCAGAGTGAATCTCAGCCTGAAGTGGAAAAATTGATTGGTGAGCTTCAATCTGCTTATAATGATAATATGCCTCATTATTCTCACAGGTCTGATAATTCCGATTATATAGCAAAAACATATACAAAAACCTATGACTCCCCGATGGATCAGTTCTACAGGCTGGGCTTAAACGAAACTGATGAATTGATAGGAACAGAAATTATCGGAAGCCTTGATAACGATGGCTATCTTAGAATTAATATTGAAGATTTAGTTGCGGATTTAAATACAAAATACTCACTTGGCATAACTACGGCTGATGTTGAACGCGTTTTGAAAATTATTAATAAGCTTGAGCCCCTGGGGCTTGGTGCAAGAGATATAAAAGATTGTCTTGTCATTCAGCTTGAAGAGATGGCTATAGAGCCCGAGATTAAAGAGCTTTGTATCAAAATGATATGCAGCCATTTTGAGGATTTCACTCACAAGCACTTTGAAAAACTGATTAAAGAGCTGGGTGTATCAAAGGAAAAACTTAATGAAATGTTTGATGTCATTCAAAAGCTGAACCCTCATCCCGGCCTGAATGAGATTGTTTCTGAAACTGAGTATATTTATCCCGATTTTATTGTTACAAAAGCCGATGGGAAATGGGAAGTTGAGCTTACCAGAGATTCAACTGTAAAGATCAAAATCAGCCCGAAATATCTTGAGATGTATGATTCAAAAGATACTCCTACAGATACGAGGGAGTTTATAAAAAATAAGCTTGAATCTGCACGATGGTTCCTTAATGCTGTCCGCTCACGCAAAGAAACTATGCTGAAAGTCATGAAAGCCATTGTTGAAAAGCAAACAGAATTCTTTGATACTAACGGCGAGGTATTGAAGCCTATGTTTGAAAAGGATATAGCTGAGGAAATAAATATGGATGTATCCACCGTAAGCAGGGTGGTAAGGGGAAAATATGTTCAAACCGATTTCGGAATATTTGAGCTCAAATATTTTTTCAGCTCAGCTTACCGCACCGAGACCGGGGAAGATATTTCTAATAAAATGGTGAAAGAAAAGATAAGAGAGATCATTGAGAACGAGGATAAATCCAAACCTTTAAGCGATGACCATGTAACTGATTTAATGAAAAGAAACGGGTTCAATATAGCCAGAAGAACGGTTGCGAAGTACAGAGAAGCAATGCGTATCCCTAAGGCAACATTAAGAAGAAAAATAGTGTTATAAGATTTAATTAGAAAGGTATTGCAACTATTTGAAAAATTTGATAAAAAGCACCACTGTAATAGGATTAGTAAAAGATGGGAAAGCAGCAATAGGAAGCGATGGTCAGGTGACAGTTCAAAACACGGTAATGAAACATAATACCAAAAAGGTCAGAAAGCTGTATAAAGATAAAGTACTTGCGGGTTTTGCCGGTTCTACTGCCGACGCTTTAACCTTGTTTGAAAAATTTGAAGCAAAGCTTGACGAATATAAAGGTAACCTGGCGCGTGCAGCGGTAGAGCTTGCTAAAGACTGGAGAACCGACAGATATTTGAGAAGGCTCGAGGCACTTCTTGCAGTAATGGATAACAAGCAGGCATTTATTATTTCGGGTAACGGTGATGTAATAGAACCGGATGACGGAATTGCGGCAATTGGCTCGGGCGGAAGCTTTGCCACTGCTGCAGCAAGAATGCTGCTTAAGTACTCAAATCTTTCTGCAGCGGAAATAGTTAGAGAATCATTGAATGTTGCAGCTGATATTTGCATATACACCAATCACAATATAACAATTGAGGAGTTAAACTAATGGATGAGAAGCCAT
>DASXTZ010000448.1:0-3048 GCA_036505135.1 Ignavibacteria bacterium | reverse complement strand
CTAATATCGTTTTTGCTTATTATCAATATTGCATTTTTTCTTGAATCTCTATATGAAAGTTCAAGGGTACCTCCAAAGCCCGGATGAACCGCATCTTCTACATAACCATTTGACAAGCCAATATTACCCGAAGCATAAAATCCTAAACTCCAGTAATCGTTTACGGGTTTAAGTTTTGGAATGCCAATTTCATCCTGAGAAAATAAATAAGGAGTGCTTAAAAATACGAAGTATAAAATAAAACGGGTTTTCATAATTACCTCTTCTTACCTGCGTGCGCAGATGTGTTTATTTAACTAAGATAGTAAATAGAAAACCCGCTTTACCTCCGCTTTATACCTCAAAAATTGACTAATGAAAAAAGAAAAGCAATACGAAACCTTACCCACGGCTATTTCCACACGGAAGGGAGTTTAAAATGAATATAAAATTAAAAAACCCGGTTATTACCGGGCTTTGATTTGATAAATTTGATAAATCTGATAAATCTGATTACTATTTTACAACCGTCATTTTCTTTACGTCAGAGTAATTATCCGCTGTAAGCTTGTAAAAATATACACCGCTTGGCAGGTTATCTGCGCGGAATACTTTCTGATACTCGCCTGCTTTCATAAATCCATCGGCAAGAACTGCAACCTCCTGTCCTATTGCATTAAATACCTTTATGCTGACAAAACTCTCTTTTGGTATGTCAAAAGAAATAACAGTTGATGGATTGAAAGGATTGGGATAATTCTGGTACAGCCTGTATAATGCTGGTATTGAGCCGTTTCCATTTTCAATTGCAGTCAGGTTCTGCATCAATAAGGCGCTATTATATAAATTAAGTCTTCCGCCTGATACAGTAATACCTTGTAATGACGGCTTAGGGTCAACACCCTGCAATATTTTTTGCTTTACGACTAATGAATACGGGCCTGGATTTGCTTTATATTGTTGAATCCATGACAGAGGTGCAACTGTATACATAAAACCTACCGCACCGGCAACGTGGGGCGTTGCCATGGATGTACCGGTTAAAGAAGCATAATTGCCAGAAGTATACGTTGAATATATGTTTGTTCCCGGAGCGCCAAGATCGATGGTCAGAAGGCCATATGCCGCTCCACTGTTCTTTGCATCAGTATTAGTAGTGTTGGTTACAGATACCATCCATTCGCTTGGGCAGGCTGTAGGTATATCGCCCGTTACATCGATATTTATATTAAGGTTTGCAGTGGCGCATGCATTTAATATTCCAGCCGAGCCCAGCGAATCATAAAATGCACACCATAGAGGATAATTCGCAGGCTGGCCATAGTCAACACCAAACGAGGAGTTTGTAGAAACAACAAATGCTCCGCGCTGGCCGTTGGTTGAATCATAAACTCTTCTCTGCTTCAGGCAATACCCGTATGCACGTACAACAACTGCTTCAGTTCCTGACGAACCCATAACTGCCATGATCTTAATGTTCCAGTTAACACCTGCAACCCCCAGGCTATTATTGCCAAGTGCTCCCGCTATTCCCGAAACGTGGGAGCCATGCGTATTGCCTGTAATAGTCCCATTTTGATTATAAGCGTTCCACCCATCAACATCATCAATATACCCATTGTTATCGTCATCAATATTATTTCCCGGGATTTCATACCAGTTCTTCCAGAACTTAAGATCGGGATGTGTTAAGTAAAAACCACCATCGACGACACAAACTACAATTGAATCACCGGCAGCAGTTAATCCGCTGGTTGTGAGGTCCCATGCTTCGGGACCGTCTATATCGGCATCAGGTACGCCTGTAACGCCTCCTATAACCTGTCCCGTGTTATTCATACTCCACTGATTTGGATAAAAGAATGGATCGTTTGGTATTACTCGTTCGCTCACATAATGATTGAATTGTGCAATTTGTACAGCATTATTTTTTCTAACCTCATTTAAGACGTAATCATCATTATAGCTTGCGTTGTTATACCGCAAAAGCCAGATGTTCATATATTCAACAACAGGTTCTCTCATTGTTAGCCCGATGAATCCGAAATCTCTTGTCAGGCTCTGCAGATTTTGCCCATGCTTAAGCATGACAATAAGCTCACCCGGCACATAATTGTTATCGGATGCTGCAGTTGTTAATGTATAGCAAAGGGTGATTAAGAAAGCCAATAAAATTTTCTTCATAATTAGTAAAAACTTAGTGATTTTATAAATAATCGGTAAATATAAGGATGTTATAAATTAGTTACAACGATAATGAAGTTTGTCACAATTAGCCAATATTTGGTATGATACTATAGGTTTTTAAGCTAATTAATCCCGTTTAAAAAAATAAATTGTTGCTTTTTATTGTTATTTAATTAAAACCATCTTCTTTCTATAACTAAATTCTGCTGTTTGGAGCGCATAAAAATATACCCCGCTTGCATAGCTTGATGCATCCCAGTTTACCTCATAAACACCTGACTTTAATTCTTCATCTACAAGAGTAATAATTTCTTTTCCCAGGGCAACTCAAATTGTTTTATATAGCTTTATCACGCTTTCAGCAAAAACATCCCATGAATGCCTCTGCTTATATTCATTTATATTCGATAAATAATTTCTAAACGATAGGGTATCGAAGAATTCCCTAATCTTTGCTGATATCATAAATGGTGATGGGGTATCTATTATAAGCCCTGTTTTTCCTTCATTCACCATTTCTGCAAGGCCGCCAACATTTGTGGTTATTACGGGAAGGTCAAAATGATACGACATTCCAATTATGCCGCTTTGAGTTGCCGAGCGGTACGGCAGCATGCAAACATCAGCGGCAGAAAAGAAAATCGGAATTTCCCTTTCCTCAATGTAGCGTATATGGCGTTGTATTCTGTGCCTTACCCCTGCTTCGCTGATTAAATTTTCATAAGGTATAAAATTCCCATACACTTCTCCTGCAATTATTAAATCATAGCTGTCATCAAGCAGTCCAAGTGCCTTTATCAGCAGGTCAAGCCCTTTATATTCTCTTATGAACCCAAAATATAAAATTACTTTTTTGTTCCTGCTGATATTAAGCTTTAGCCT
>DASXTZ010000447.1:0-8911 GCA_036505135.1 Ignavibacteria bacterium | reverse complement strand
TCCATTTTATTTGATTTAGTGTTATTGCAAAAATCTTCATAATCAATCAATTGTTTGATAACCGGCTCTTCTCCGCAAACCGGACAATTCAGGTTTTTATTAATTTTAATTTCCCTGAAACTCATCTTCAATGCATCAAGCACAAGCAGCCTGCCAATTAATAGCTCACCTTTTCCAATTATATATTTAATCACTTCATTAGCCTGAATAGAGCCAATAATTCCGGGCAGCACGCCAAGCACACCGCCTTGTTCGCATGAAGGAACCTCGCCCGGCAGCGCAGGCTCAGGATATAAACATCTGTAACAAGGCCCGTTTTCTGAATCAAATACCGAAACCTGACCGTCAAATCGTAAAATGCTTCCATAAACAACCGGCTTCTTCAAAATTACACATGCATCATTAACAAGATATCGTGTTGCAAAGTTATCTGAGCCATCGGCTATAATGTCATAGTTTTTTATAATGTCAAGCGCGTTATCTTTCGTTAGCTTAACATTATAAGTTACAACATCAATATTTTGATTTATTCCCGCCAGCCTTTCCTTAGCCTTCTCTGCTTTTGATAAGCCGGAATCTTTTGCTGAAAATAATATTTGCCTCTGAAGATTTGACAGGCTGACTGTATCAAAATCGACTATGCCAATTTTCCCAACTCCAGCCGCTGCAAGATACATACTAATTGGCGAGCCAAGCCCGCCTGCTCCAATTATTAGCACTTTAGCTTCCTTTAGCTTCTTTTGTCCTGCCAAGCCAACTTCGGGTATAACAATATGCCTGCTGTAACGTTCGAGCTCTTCTTTAGTAAATGTAGTTTCCACAATATTTTCAACAATATCTTTGTTCATAGAATTTCAAAATTATACATATAGTGGACAAAATTAGCTAAAAAGCATATTAATTAATAGCACGCTATGCTTTTCAGTATATAGCAACCCTCAATAAAAATCCTTATTTTTACAGATTATAATGCTTGAAAAATCGCAAATAATTAGTTTTTTACGAGAAAATATCAAACTTCTTCGGGATAAATACGGAGTAGTTGATATCGGGTTAATTGGATCATATGCAAGGGATGAACAAAAAGAAGATAGTGATATAGATTTCTTGGTAGAGTTTATTGAAGTAAAATACGATTTCCTTGCAGACCTAACTATTTTCCTTGAAAAAAGGTTTGGAAAGAAAATTGATATTGTAATAAACGATAAATATTTAAAAAAATCTTTCTTAACGACTGCTAACAGAAATGTTATTCATGTATAAACCACTAAAGTGGTCAACAATTACATTCTTTTAATAACCCACGACTTTAAGTCGTGGGCTGCAAATCCATCAAAAAAATTAACCGTTTCAACGGTTTATTTAATAGAGCAAAAAGAAAAATAAATATATCCATCATGTCAAAACAAAACGGGAAACCGAGCCCGCTTCTTAATAAAAGCAAATCAAAAAAAGAGTGGCAGGAAACTGCGGACAAAATGCCCACCAGTGGAATGAAATTTACTACTATAAGCGGAGAAAATGTTGAATTACTGTATACTCCAGAAGATGTAAAAGATATTAACTATGATAAGGAAATTGCCTATCCGGGTGAATTTCCTTATACCCGCGGAATACATCACAATCTATACAGAGGGAAGCTTTGGACAATGCGGCAGTTTGCAGGTTTTGGCTCTCCTGAAGATACAAACAAGCGATTTAAATATTTGCTTGAGCATGGACAAACAGGGCTTTCAACTGCATTTGACCTTCCTACGCTAATGGGATGGGATTCTGATGATGAGCTTTCAGAGGGCGAAGTTGGTATCTGCGGTGTGGCTATTTCATCTATAGCAGATATGAAAATATTATTCGATGGGATACCACTTGAAAAAGCATCTGTATCTATGACAATTAATTCGCCGGCTGCAATGATATTTGCTTTTTTCCTTGCTGTGGCACAGGAGCATGGTGTTCCGTTTAACAAGCTCCGCGGTACATTGCAGAATGATATATTAAAAGAATACATCGCTCAAAAAGAGTTCATTTATCCTCCGCATCCATCCATGAGAATTATAGTTGATATGATTGAATATTGTAAGGATAATGTTCCGCAGTTTAATCCTGTTTCCGTCAGCGGCTACCACATCCGTGAGGCAGGTTCAACAGCAGTGCAGGAGCTTGCATTTACTCTCGCAGACGGCTTTGCATATGTTGAGGCATGTATTGAAAAAGGAATGAATGTAGATGAATTTGCTCCCAGGCTG
Source organism: Ignavibacteria bacterium (assembly GCA_036505135.1). Taxonomy (GTDB): domain Bacteria; phylum Bacteroidota; class Ignavibacteria; order Tepidaquicellales; family OLB5; genus DASXTZ01. The sequence continues at coordinate 6,665 of DASXTZ010000447.1, read as the reverse complement.
TCATACTTCTTTAATTCTCATCTTGATTTCTTCGAGGAGATTGCAAAATTTCGGGCAGCAAGAAAAATATACGCCAAACGCATGCGCTATAAATATGGTGCAAAGAATCCCAAATCATGGACATTAAGATTTCATACTCAAACGGCAGGATGTTCGCTTACTGCCCAGCAGCCCGAAAATAATATTGTGAGAACTGCGATAGAAGCATTGGCAGCAGTGCTGGGGGGAACTCAAAGCCTTCATACAAACTCAATGGATGAAACACTTGCACTGCCATCTGATAAAGCCGTTAAAATTGCCCTTCGAACACAGCAGGTAATAGCATATGAGCACGGCGTAATAAATACAGTCGATCCTCTTGGCGGAAGCTATTTTATAGAATCGTTAACCCAAAAAATGGAAGACGAAGCTGAAAAATACTTTGAAAAAATTGATGTGCTTGGAGGGGTTATCCAGGCTATTGAAGCAGGGTTTTTCCAGAAAGAAATAGCTGATGCTGCTTACCGCTACCAGCAGGAAGTTGATAAAAAAGAAAAAATAATAGTCGGTGTGAATGAATTTATTGAAGAAGATGAAAAAGTAGAAATTCCGCTTCTTAAAATTCCTAAGGAGGTTGAAAGAACGCAGGTAGCAAGACTAAATGAATTAAGATCATCCAGGGATAATGAAAAAGTTAAGGAATGTATAAATGCATTAGTTCTGGCGGCAAATGACGGAACTAATTTGATGCCGAAGCTGCTTGATGCGGCAAGGAATAATGTAACGCTTGGAGAAATGTGCAGTGCTTTAAAAGAGCCTTTCGGAGTTTATGAAGAACAATCCGTATTTTAATGAACAAAATCAATCCTTCCCGTTGGTATCCGCCCTTTCGGGAGAAGAATATAATTATTCTTCTGTTCATTTTACTGCAAGCTGCATATTTATTAGCCGAATATAACATCACGGGACATCAATTTGGTGTCCCTCTTGATGATGTATGGATACATTTCAGATACGCTGAAAATTTTGCTGCTGGAAATTTTTTTCAGTATAACCCCGGCGAGCCAACCCCGGGAACAACCTCCCCAATTTGGGTAGCAATCCTAAGCATCCCCTTTTTATTCTCTCCAAATTTAATCATACCATTTGCGCTTTTCCTTAGCTCAATTTTCTTTTTATATGCCCTGTTGGAATTGTTTGATTTATGTGTTAAGCTGGGTTTGAGTTCAGAAAATTCTATGCTTATTACCATATTAACATTACTTGCAGGAAGACTTGCCTGGTCGTCACTTTCAGGAATGGAAATAACTCTTTTTGTGCTCTTTTGCATTCTTGTTATTAAAAATCACATAAAGGAAATTGACAAAAACAAATTATTTATCAGTACAGGCATACTTCTTGGCATTGCATGCGTTACACGGCCTGAGGCATATTTACTGGCATTAATTTACTATACCATATCGGTTTTATTGTTTAGAAAAACTCTTAAAGAGAACATAAGAAATTTAGTTTTTTCATTAATAATTTTTATAATAATAATTCTGCCTTATCCTTTATTTTGCTATTTTACAATAGGTGAGTTTTTGCCGAATACATATCATGGCCAGGTTACTCAAATGAACTATTTGCCCAACTTTGAATTTTTAGTTGAAACGGGAAAATTATTTGTAAAAGATAATTGTCTTATCCTTATTTTATGGTTTGGAGCAATGGGATATTTCATCTTCAGTCTTATAAGAAGAAAAATTAATAATAAATTTTTGCTGATAAATCTATGGGTAATTTTACTGCCGGCAATCTCTTCTATAATTGCACCAAACTGGCGGCATCATGGAAGATACTTAATTCCCCTTATCCCTTTTATTAACATTGTTTCTGTAAACTTATTTGAGAAAATTTGCAATTATTTCGTCACCGGAAGCTTTAAGCATGCTTCACTTTATAGAAAGCTGCTGGCAGCAGCTATACTTATTTTTACCATAAGCAGCACGGCAATCTTCGCCGGTGCTCTTGGATGGAACGTTGATAATATAAACAACCAGCAGGTAAAGATCGGTAATTGGCTCAGAGAAAACCTTCCGAATGAAAAGGCATTTGGGATGAATGATATTGGGGCCATTACTTTTATAACTAAAAAATATGTGGTCGATATGGAGGGACTGGTAACCCCTCAGGTATTTAAGTTCCAGAAAATGAGTTATGAGGACGGGGCGAAATCATTGCTGATGCTTTTAAAAGAAAAGGGTGTAAACTACATGATTATTTATCCTGATTGGTATGATTATATGATGAAAAAATATTCAAGTTCATTTCAGCAGGTATTTTCAGCCCGGCTTGAGAAAAATACTATATGCGGCGGTATTGAAATGTTCGTTTATAAAATAAACTGGGGTACGATCAATTTGTCACCCTGAGCCCTGCAATGCAGGGTAGACTCAGCGAAGGATCTCATTAATACTACGAAAAATGTTTTATTATACATTTCATTTAGAAGAACACGGTAAAGTTTAATGCTAGTCAGCTTAATAAAATTATCACGCCCGAAACAATGGATCAAGAACTTTTTCGTTTTTGCCCCCCTGGTATTTTCCCAGCATATTTTTGAAGCGGCATATCTTCTCCCCGCGCTTGCAGCATTTATAGTTTTCTCGCTTGCCTCCAGCGCTGTTTATATAGTAAATGATATAATGGATGTGGAATCAGACCGGGCACATCCCAAGAAAAGGTTCAGGCCCATAGCCTCAGGTGAGGTTAGCGTCAAGCAGGCTCTGGTTTTTCTTGTTATTTTATCAATAATTATATTGGTTTCACTGCTTTTCTTGCGTGCGATTTTCGCGGCGGTAATTATTTTATATTTCCTTACTAATTTTCTTTATTCTTTAAAAATAAAGAATATTGTTCTACTGGACGTTTTCTTCATTTCTTTCGGCTTTATGTTAAGAGTGCTTGGAGGAGCCGCCGCTATTAGCGTTGTTGTATCAAGCTGGATGATTTTAACAACTATATTTATTTCACTGTTCCTTGCAATATCAAAAAGACGGGGAGAGCTTTCGCAGATTATAAATCATGAAAATATAGAGAAACAGAGAAAAGTATTAAAAGATTATGATATACAATTTGCTGACCAGTTAAATACTATTGCTGCAGCGGGAACAATAATTTCTTATGCTTTGTACACTGTATCCGAAAGAACCGTTTTCACTTTTGGGACCGAAAAGCTTATCTATACAACTCCCTTTGTAATATATGGAATCTTCCGATACATGTATTTAATGCATAAGAAAAATATGGGTGAATCACCAACAACTATAGTAACAAAAGATATTCCCATTATTATTAATGTGCTTTGCTGGTTTATATTTTCTATTGTAATAATTTATCGTCATAATATTCCTTACCTAAAACAAATGTTAAGCTTATTTTTTCCCTAAAGGCAGGCCTGATTAGTGACCCGGATTAAGGCAGAATTGCTCCTGTTAATTGCTGCAACCCTATGGGCGGGAACATTTCCCGTAATCAAAATATCGCTTGATACATTTCCTCCGTTTCTATTCATTGGAATAAGATTTTTAATTGCTGCTATACTATTTTCAGTTATTTTTTACGGTAAAATTCCTTTAAATAACTACAAAGCAGTAAGAGCAGGTTTAATACTTGCTTTTTTTCAGATGACAGGTTTTGGCTCACAGACTCTTGGGATGGTATATACATCTGCATCAAACTCAGCATTGATTACAGGCATCTGTATCCTTATTGTTCCATTTGTCCAGTATTTTGTTATTAAAAAGGGATTGACAATTGAAAACTGGATTGGTGTAGCTATTGTAAGTGCTGGTCTGTTCCTTTTGACCCAGCCTTTTGAAAGCGGATTGAATACAGGCGATGCTATTACAATGATATGCACTTTCTCATGGGCGTTTTATATTGTTCTGCTTGACCCATACTCAAAAGAAAATGATATAAATGTTCTGATCTTTGTTCAGTTTTGGTTTGTGGCTTTAATCTCGCTAGCCATTTCATTTATATTCGAAGATTTTAGCTCAATAATTATTTCTTCGACTGACTATTTATCAATTTTATATATGAGCCTGGCTGCAACATTTGTTACAACTATTATAGGGAACAGGAATCAGAAGTATACCACCCCCATCCGCACTTCTATAATATTTACGTGGGAACAGCCGGCAGCGGTAATGCTATCTATTTTTTTCCTGGGTGAAAAGTTTAATGCGGTGCAAATAGTCGGAGGAATACTTATGGTAGCGGGAATTTTATTTTCTGAAACTTTCGAATATATTAGAACATTATTACAAAAAAGTACCAAGGCAGCATGAACCAGTTGCAACGTTATACAGTTAAAATAATTGTTTCAGGGATGGTACAGGGAGTCGGGTTCAGGTATTTCATTTCCCGTGCCGCCCATGAGCTTGGACTTAATGGCTATGTAAAGAACCTGTGGAATGGTGAGGTTGAAATTTATGCCGAAGGAAGAAAGGAATTTCTCGAAGAACTCGTCAAAAAAGCAAAGGAAGGCCCAAGCCACTCCCGCGTTGAGTCTTGCAAAGTTGAATGGCTTGACTTTGCAAATAAATACGATAATTTTGAGGTATTCTAACCGTAAAAGAAAGGAAATCCATAGAAATATCTTTACTGTAATTATTTCTATTTTCTAACATAAATCAACGTTAAATGTTCAAAAAATGGTTTTTTCTAATCCCTTCGTTCATTTTATTATTTGGTTTTAAAACTGCATATTCTCAAACAGAAATCCCTGCATATGACTTTCTGAGGGTTGACCCAAGCGCAAGGTCTTCAGCCCTGGCAGGGGCTTTTGATACATATACTGAGGACCCGAACGTAATGTTTTATAATCCCGCATCGCTTAGCACAAATACATCTAATAAAATTTCAGCAGGATTTGGTAAATATCTTCTTGATATAAATTTTGGCACGCTTTCTTATGCACATAAGTATAAAGATGCAGGTTGGTTTGGGTTGGGAATTAAGTTCTTCGATTACGGTAAATTTGATAAGGCCGATGAAAACGGAGTCCCTACAGGAGAGAGTTTTGGTGCTAATGACCTGATGGTATCGGTTGCGTATTCAAATTATATTTATGAAATTATTAATTATGGAATAACCGTAAAATATATTTATTCCAGCATTTCCGAATATAAATCATCTGCGCTCGCTGTTGATTTCGGATTATTATATTTAATCCCATCGGATAACATCGGAATAAGCATCGGAGTGAATAATTTTGGAGGACAGCTTGACTCTTACATAGATACAAGGGAAAAGCTCCCTCTTGACCTGCGAATTGGTTTTTCTAAAAAGCTTGAGCACCTGCCGCTGAAGTTTTCTGTAACATTCAGCAAGCTTAACGAAGAACGGGAAAAGATAATTCAGCACCTTAAATCTTTTTCATTAGGCGGCGAGCTGGCGTTTAGTGAAAATGTCGCCTTAAGAATAGGTTACAGTAATGAGAAAAGACAGGATCTGAAGCTTGGTACATCGCTTGGCATTGCTGGATTTTCAACAGGCCTGGGAATTAAGATAGCAGATAAATACGTGTTCGATTATTCGCTTAATTCACTTGGCAAGGTTGGCAGCACGCACCGGGTCAATATCGGGATGATTTTCGGAAAATAAACTTAAACCATAATGATTAAATTAATGGACGAAAACACAGGTGGCGGAGCTTCAAGGGAAGATTCAGCCGGCGGAGCTTCAAGGGAAAGCCGGACTTATATAGTGCAAAGCGGCGATACCCTAAGCAAGATAGCAAAAGAATATTACGGCGATGCTAACCGCTACATGGATATTTTTAATGCGAACAGGGATAAGCTAAGCGACCCCAATAAAATCCAGGTTGGACAGGAACTGGTTATACCGTAATTTAGGATTTCAGATTGTCAATTTCCGATTTAAAATCGAAAGCATTTAAATCTTTTGAAGTTATAAAATTATTCGTTAATCCTGCAATAAATGCTTTTCAATCCGAAATCTCAAAATAGCTCCCGTGCTTTCCTAGTCGCAATCCGAAATAAATAAGCTATCCACCCCTCCCCATCTTCCAATTCTCGCATCATAATACCTCGCTCCGAAGTAATCATAATTATTTTCCAAATCTTTATCCCGCTATTTACCAGTAAATTTGTACCGCTGATTTGCTGATGGACCTGACTGATAAGAACGATTCTCTAGTAAATATCCCCAACAATCGTAATCATTTGCACTTATTACTGTATTTGTACTATTTATCATAACTCTTGTGCTTCCAAGGTGGTCTTTTAAGTAGTAATACTTAGTAGTATCACTTTTCATATGTCCAGCCATATCCAAACCGTAAAAATGCCATTGCTGTAACGCTGAACTATTATAAATAGCAATCTCCTTTCCGCTAAGGTCGCGGAGATAAAACTCATCAAGCATTTTTTGCCACACTTAGTCTTAAATGACTCAAAAGATTTTAATTTAACCTATTCGCCTTTTACATAAATACCTCTAATACTAGAACATGAATATACTTTTGTTTTCAAAGAGTCATTTTTCCACAAGATTTCAAAATCATCGTTAACATACATATTTATATGAGAAAATTGAGAAGAAACTTTTAGCATTTTTAAAGTATCTAGTTGTGATAAAACAAGTTTATAGGTTTCCTTCATCTTGAGTTTTTTGTA
>DASXTZ010000446.1:0-17360 GCA_036505135.1 Ignavibacteria bacterium | reverse complement strand
TAAGGTTTTAACTCACGTTAATCCTTGACTTTCAGCTTATTTTGGCTTAATTTTGCAGTTCGTTCTAGATATTATACTACCTAACTAAGCTGCCTCAGAACTGGTTCAACACCTTTTAAGGAGGTAGGAATTTTAAGTATAATTTTTGTTCTTTCAACAACCCAAACACACAAACGAAGTCCTCGTGCAAGCGAGTGAACTACTAGAATAAGTTTGTGTGCGTGAATTCTTCTTGAGTTTCATCGATAAACCTCGTCTGCTACGGCGGATGAGGAACCTCGAGTAAATATAAGAGATACTCGCAGGTCAAACTCACGAGTTAAAAATTACTACGGAGAGTTTGATCCTGGCTCAGGACGAACGTTGGCGGCGTGCTTAATACATGCAAGTCAACTGAAGCACCGGTAGCAATACTGGTGTGGAGGTGGCGCACGGGTGAGTAACACGTAGGTAATCTGCCCATAGGTCTGAAATAACCCCGGGAAATCGGGGCTAATGTCAGATAATGCAGCGGCTCGACATCGAGACAGTTGTTAAACCTTCGGGGCCTTTGGATGAGCCTGCGTCTGATTAGCTAGTTGGCGGAGTAATAGCCCACCAAGGCATCGATCAGTAGCTGGTCTGAGAGGATGATCAGCCACACTGGAACTGAGATACGGTCCAGACTCCTACGGGAGGCAGCAGTAAGGAATATTGCTCAATGGCCGAAAGGCTGAAGCAGCAACGCCGCGTGAGGGATGAAGGGCTTTTGCTTGTAAACCTCTGTAACAGGGGAAAAAACTTCCACTCTGTGGAACATGATGGTACCCTGAAAGTAAGCCTCGGCTAACTACGTGCCAGCAGCCGCGGTAATACGTAGGAGGCAAACGTTGTCCGGATTTACTGGGTGTAAAGGGTGCTCAGGCGGTTTTGTAAGTCAGGGGTGAAATCTCAGAGCTTAACTCTGAAACTGCCTTTGATACTGCAAGGCTTGAGTGCAGAAGAGGCGGATGGAATTTCTGGTGTAGCAGTGAAATGCGTAGATATCAGAAAGAACACCAGTGGCGAAGGCGGTCCGCTGGTCTGTCACTGACGCTAAAGCACGAAAGCGTGGGGAGCAAACAGGATTAGATACCCTGGTAGTCCACGCCTTAAACGATGAATACTAGACGTTGGGGTAAAACTCAGTGTCGCAGCTAACGCATTAAGTATTCCACCTGGGGAGTACGATCGCAAGGTTGAAACTCAAAGGAATTGACGGGGGCCCGCACAAGCAGTGGAGCATGTGGTTCAATTCGATGCAACGCGAAGAACCTTACCTAGACTTGACATGTAAGCTAAAGCGAATGAAAGTTCGTGTCCCGCAAGGGGAGCTTACACAGATGCTGCATGGCTGTCGTCAGCTCGTGCCGTGAGGTGTTGGGTTAAGTCCCGCAACGAGCGCAACCCCTGTTTCTAGTTGCCACCGGATAATGCCGAGCACTCTAGAGAGACTGCCTACGCAAGTAGTGAGGAAGGTGGGGATGACGTCAAGTCCGCATGGCTCTTACGTCTAGGGCCACACACGTGCTACAATGGCTACTACAAAGGGCTGCAAGACCGCAAGGTGGAGCCAATCCCTAAAAAGTAGTCTCAGTTCGGATCGGAGTCTGAAACTCGACTCCGTGAAGCTGGAATTGCTAGTAATCGTGGATCAGCACGCCACGGTGAATACGTTCCCGGGCCTTGTACACACCGCCCGTCAAGCCATGGAAGTTGGGGGTACCCGAAGTCGCCTTTAAAAAGCGCCGAAGGTAAAACCAGTGACTGGGGCTAAGTCGTAACAAGGTAGCCGTACCGGAAGGTGCGGCTGGATCACCTCCTTTCTAAAGAGAACTGGTCTCCGCGCAAGCGGGGATCCATTATATTGATGTTTCTCAATGGAGGTTCACGCACATTTTTTAAATTTCGGATTTTCGAATTGCAAATTGCAAATTGAAATCAAAAGCAAAAAGAAATCTTTGTAAGAAGTAACAGTAATATTTGTAGGGAACGCATAGTATGCGTTCCTTATTAAATGAAAACACGTTCTTTAGTAATACAATTTTTAAAATTGGGCCTATAGCTCAGTTGGTTAGAGCGCACGCCTGATAAGCGTGAGGTCAATGGTTCAACTCCATTTAGGCCCACGTTTAAGGCAAACTGAGATATAGGGGCTATAGCTCAACTGGGAGAGCGCCTGCCTTGCAAGCAGGAGGTTATCGGTTCGATCCCGATTAGCTCCACAAAACAAATGGTGAAACAGCGAACTGGTGAAGTGGTGAGTAATCACTAATTCACATTTCAACAATTCACCGGGTGTTCAATCGAACCCGCATAGTAGCGGATAAGATACAAAGTTGTTCTTTTAACAAGTAGGTTTTTCCGTAACAAAACAAGTTTATCGATGCTAAACAGTCAGGCATGTTAAACCTGCTTTCAGCAGGCGCGGCATGTTTGATTAATCTATCTGTATCGATAAAGATTTTTGGTTAAGTTACTAAGGGCACACGGCGGATGCCTTGGCACTGATAGGCGATGAAGGACGTAGTTACCTGCGATAAGCCGCGGATAGGTGGAAGCAACCTTAGACCCGCGGATCTCCGAATGGGGCAACCCGGATAGAGTAATGTCTATTCACTCTGCACTGAATTCATAGGTGCAGAAGAGCTAACCCAGGGAACTGAAATATCTAATTACCTGGAGGAAAATAATACAATAGTGATTTCCCAAGTAGCGACGAGCGAAAAGGAAACAGCCTAAACCTTGTGATGTGTTAAAGACTCGAATCCTTGCATCACAGGTGTTGTGGGACTTTCAGTCTGATTTCGAGTAGGACAGAAGGTACACCGATTCGTTAGCTGAAGCTTTCTGGAAAGCTACACCATAGAGCGTGATAGTCGCGTAAGCGAAAACGATAGGCCTTTGAAAGTATCCCGAGTACAACGGAGTAAGTGGAATTCTGTTGGAATCTGCGAGAACCATCTCGTAAGGCTAAATACTCATCAGTGACCGATAGTGAACAAGTACCGTGAGGGAAAGGTGAAAAGCACTCCTAACAGGAGGGTGAAATAGTACCTGAAACCGTGTGCTTACAAACGGTAGGAGCCCCGTACATTCTGCTTGCAGAATGTACAGGTGACTGCGTGCCTTTTGCTTAATGAACCAACGAGTTGCTCGTATCATGCAAGGGTAAATCTTTAAGAGATGTACCCGCAGCGAAAGCAAGTCCTAATCGGGCGAACATAAGTATGGTGCGGCAGACGCGAAACTGTGTGATCTAGCCATGGCCAGGATGAAGCCCCGGTAACACGGGGTGGAGGTCCGAACTAGTGTGGGTTGAAAACCGCTTGGATGAGCTGTGGCTAGGAGCGAAAGACCAATCAAACTCAGAGATAGCTCGTTCTCTCCGAAATAGCTTTAGGGCTAGCCTCGGATAAGAGTTTCACGGAGGTAGAGCACTGATTGGGGTAGGGCTGTCACAACGGTACCAAACCCAGACAAACTCCGAATTCCGTAGAAATGTTTTCCGGGAGTCAGGCTGTGGGGGATAAGCTTCATGGCCGAGAGGGGAACAACCCAGACCACCTGCTAAGGTCCCTAAGTCTATGTTAACAGACTAAGGATGTTAAATTGCTGAGACAACTAGGATGTTGGCTTAGAAGCAGCCACTCATTTAAAGAGTGCGTAATAGCTCACTAGTCAAGCGATTTAGCGCCGATAATACTCGGGACTTAAACATAGCACCGAAGCAGTGGATCCGCCGCAAGGCGTGATGGTAGGAGAGCATTCTGTATGCTGCGAAGGTTTCAGGACAACTGGGACTGGAGCGTACAGAAAAGAAGATGTTGGTATAAGTAACGATAAACAAAGTGAAAAACTTTGTCGCCGAAAATCTAAGGTTTCCTGAGCAACGTTAATCGGCTCAGGGTTAGTCGGTTCCTAAGGCGAGGCCGAAAGGCGTAGCTGATGGAAGACAGGTCAATATTCCTGTACTGCCGCAAATTTAAACCGGAGGGACGCAGAAGTGAAAGGAGAGCCACCTGATGGATTAGGTGGTCTAAGGCCGTAGTCGCAAGATGAAAGCCGAATGGGATGGCGCAAGCCTACAAACTCTCCCTAATCTGGCTGCCGAGAAAAGCTCCGGCGTATACTAAGGCAACCGTACCGCAAACCGACACAGGTAGAAAGGGTGAGAATCCTAAGGCGCTCGAGTGAGCCGTGGTTAAGGAACTCGGCAAATTAACCCCGTAACTTCGGGAAAAGGGGTGCCCGCCTTTGGCGGGCCGCAGAGAAATGGGCCAAGCGACTGTTTAACAAAAACACATGTCTATGCCAAGCCTTTAAGGCGATGTATATGGACTGACACCTGCCCGGTGCTGGAAGGTTAAGGAGAGAGGTCATCCCCGCAAGGGGGGCAGCTTTGAACCGAAGCCCCAGTAAACGGCGGCCGTAACTATAACGGTAATTCTTCGCTGCACTAATTAAGTTAGAGTAAAAAGAAGGGCCGTTAATAAACTTGGCTAAATGCTGGAACATCTCAGTATTTCATAATACTTAGAAAGTGATAATTTATGAATGGAGACAATCAGCAGGAAAGAATCTTAACACCTGAATATCTTGCAGGCTTTATTGATGGAGAAGGTTGTTTCTCGGTTTCGATTCACCCCAATCCGAATGCTAAATTCGGATGGATAATTGATCCTGATTTTACAATCAATCAACACAAACAAAGTCTCGAGCTTTTGAAAAGTATTCAAAAGTTTTTAGGGTGCGGGAAAATATACGAAAAGAGTCCAAACAAATCGAACGTTATGACTTTTACGGTATATTCAAGACGGACAATATTCGAAAAAATATTACCATTTATTGACAAACACCCGCTTATTTCAGAAAAGCGAAATGATTACAAAAAATTCAGAGAAATTGTAATTAAAATGCAGAACAAAGAACATCATACAATTGATGGTTTTCACGGGATTGTGAAAATAGCTTTTAGTATGAATGCCTTTGGAAAGCAGAGAGCTTACGAACTGGAAGAAGTGTTAAGATTATCCTCAGAGACTGCACGCCATACATCTGCAGGCAAGGCAGATGAAGATACAGTCCGAACTCAATAGCGATATTGAGAGCTGAGCAGAAATGACTCAGCCGATTCAGTAAAAAAAATCGTAACAAATGCCTAAGGTAGCGAAATTCCTTGTCGGGTAAGTTCCGACCTGCACGAATGGTGTAACGATTTGGTCACTGTCTCAACCACGGGCTCGGTGAACTTGTGGTACCGGTGAAGACGCCGGTTACCCGCATATGGACGGAAAGACCCCGTGCACCTTTACTGCACCCTAGCACTGAACCCGGGTAATCCGTGTGTAGCATAGGTGGGAGACTATGAAGCGGCGGCGCTAGCCGTCGTGGAGTTACAATATGAAATACCACCCTCGTATTATTTGAGTTCTAACCCATGTCCTTGAATCAGGGCAGGGAACACTGTTAGGCGGGTAGTTTGACTGGGGCGGTCGCCTCGACCGCAGTATAAATTTGGGGCTTCTTTATGGTAACATAAAGAGCAAGCCTGCCTGTTTAAAGGCAGGTAAATCTGGCTGTATGCTGGAACATCCGTTCACATTTTATTCAGCTCATCCGTTTGCTGAATATTTAAGTGATGTAGTATCAGATGAGACTAGCTTCTGGAGTAAAACTTCATCTGTGCGGACAATCAGCAGGGAAGTCTAATCATGACCCCTCAACGACTATACGCCGGATTCCCTAAACAGGGAAATGATATAGTCTGATCTTCATAGCGATATGAAGCCCATTTAATGGGAGTTTAGTCAACAGCAGTATGCATTCGCGGAAAATCGAAATATTTAAATCTAAGCTGAAGCTTACAGATAAGCAAAGAGAAATCCTTGTAGGATTAATTCTCGGTGATGCTCATCTTGAAACGCAAACTTCAGGCAGAACGTATAGAGTAAAATTTGAATACTCGGCTAAGAAGGCTGAATATGCAAACCACATATACGAAGTATTCAAAGACTGGATACTTTCTCCGCCGAAAGTAAAGACTGATGCAAGAAGGCATAACGTGTGGTTCCAAACAGTGAGCCATGGTGCCTTCAGGTTCTATGCGCAGATCTTTTACAAAGAGAAAACCAAATGTGTTCCGAAGATGATTCACAAGCTGCTTACAAGTCAAGCCATAGCCTACTGGTATATGGATGACGGCTCGGTGAAATCAAACGAGTCAAAAGGCGTTATATTCAACACGCACTGTTTTGAAAGAGCAGAGGTCCAAAAGCTGGCAGAGGTATTAAATAAATATTTCGGTTTGAAAGCAAGCGAACGCAGACAAAAAGAAGGGTATCAGATATATATTTCAGGTGAATCATTTGAAAGGTTCAAAGAAATTGTTGAGCCATACGCCATCGATTCAATGAGATACAAGATACCGGTTGACAGAATAACAAAAATGCCTAAATTGTAACGGAGGCTCTCAAAGGTAACCTCAACCTGGTTGGTAATCAGGTGTTGAGCGCAAACGCATAAGGTTGCTTAACTGCGAGACAGACAAGTCGAGCAGATGCGAAAGCAGGAGTTAGTGATCTGCCGGTTCCGAGTGGAAGGGCCGGCACTTAAAGGATAAAAGGTACGCCGGGGATAACAGGCTGATCTCCTCCAAGAGTTCATATCGACGAGGAGGTTTGGCACCTCGATGTCGGCTCATCGCATCCTGGGGCTGGAGAAGGTCCCAAGGGTTTGGCTGTTCGCCAATTAAAGCGGTACGTGAGCTGGGTTCAGAACGTCGTGAGACAGTTCGGTCCCTATCCTATGCGGGCGAAGGAAACTTGAGAAGGGTCGTTCTTAGTACGAGAGGACCGGAACGAACGAACCTCTAGTGTACCAGTTGTCATGCCATTGGCACCGCTGGGTAGCTATGTTCGGTTGAGATAAGCGCTGAAAGCATCTAAGCGCGAAACTCGCTTCAAGATTAGGTTTCCCCGCTCCTTCGGGAGACTAAGGCTCGTCGAAGATTACGACGTTGATAGGCTGCAGGTGTAAGCACAGTAATGTGTTCAGCCGAGCAGTACTAATAAGCCGAACGACTTAACCTTTAATTTTTTTTTGTGAGCCGAAACTCTGTTTCGGTACTCGTATCAGCAGATACGGGTTACAAATTAAAAATTCACCAAATCTTTATCGTACAGATAGATATACATCGATAAAATTTTTTTGCTGCGAAAAACCTACTTAATTTTTTTCCATTTGTCATGGCTCCGCGCTGCGCTGTACCCGCGCAGGCGGGAATCCAGATGCAGATTTTTCCCGTGTTGGGGAAACCAATTTATTGGATCCCCGCTTTCGCGGGGACAAGGTTTTCTGGTGACAATAGAGAGCGGGATACACCTCTTCCCATCCCGAACAGAGAAGTTAAGCCGCTCTTCGCCGATGGTACTACTACCGAAGGGTTGTGGGAGAGTAGGTCGTTGCCAGGATTTATTTTTGGGCTGAAAGATTTTCTTTCAGCCCTTTTTATTTAAAAGCATAAGTTATTGTACTTTTTTTCTTGATAAAAAAAGTACCAAAAAAATCAAGGCAGCATAAAATTTCCTGAAATTATTTTCCGCTCTGACAGCAAAAAATAACTCGCTTCGCTCAGACAGATTTTTTGCCTGATGTTTTGCTGCAAATAATTTCTATACAGAAATTTTATAATGCCGTTTAAAAAGAAAAACTATACAAAGTAATGCCGCTCGGAGGTCCCCGCATGCTTTTAGCGGGGATGGTACTACTACCGAAGGGTTGTGGGAGTCCCGCATCAAGTGCGGGATTTCAATCCGGTCGCCTGCCCCGAGAGCGAAGCGACTCGTGGGTTGCCAGGATTTATTTTAGAACGCTCGGTACATATTATTTATGCCGGGCGTTTTTATTTATGTTAAGTGAAATTGACTCCCGCCCCGAGAACTCGGGGTTGCCAGATTTATTTTTAGCCCGATCGGGAAATTTCCGGTCTGGCTTTTTTATAATTGAAAATTATTTTGTAGGGCTGAATATATTCAGCCCTTTTTTATTTTCCTTCCGTTCAAGACAAAAGAACAGGAATTATTTTTTTAAAAGCTTTTACTTTCTTTTACTAGTCAAAAAGAAAGTAACAAAGAAAACGACACCCTCCGGAATCTGGCTATTCCGTCATCTGGCATCTAAAAGTTCGAAACTCGTCCCCCGAGTGCTCCTGCCTGCAGCAGGCAGGCGGGGTCCTCAGACAACCGAACTTTTTAAACGATGCTTCGATGACTCCATTTTCCGCCAGCTTCCGAAAGGGGATAAAACGGATTTTAAACGTTTCGCTGCGGCGAAGCGACTCGTGGGTTGCCCCGCTTACGCAAGCTTCAGCGGGATTTCGTTGCTGTGAAGCGGCAACAGCCCTGCGGGTCGGACTAAAGTCCTCAACCAGCCAGCCAACCGGAGCCTTGGCCATGCATGGATTTTATTTTTAAGCCTCAATAGATTTAGTTTTATTTGGGGCTTTTTAATTTTTCTTTTTTACTTCCCCCTCATGGAGGGGGTTGTGGTCTACGAACCCATTCGCGTTCGAAGAACCGTAGGTCGAGTCGCTAGACTGGTAGCGGGGAGGGAAGCTTTTAACCCTTAGGGTTACATATTTATAGCCCGAAGCCCCTCAAAAAAATTAACCCCAGCGGGGTTATACGTTCTTTTGTCGTGATGAAAAAAGAAATGATGATTGCAGTGCGGCAAAGAAAAAATGCTTCTGCAGCCGCAGGCTTTACGCCTGCGAATTTTTAAAAAGCCCCAGTGTGTTTTTAAAATAATCCCGCATGACGAGCAGGTGTAAGGCATGCATGAATTTTTGCAATATGCTTCAGAGATAAACCCTACAAATTCCATCATATTACATTTTGTTACACATTACCGCGGAACGATATTGGCCTGCTTTCGTTTAACATGGAAAGGGAATTTTCATAATGCCCGATTTTTTTAAAATTTTAAAGGGAATATATATGTTTATAAAAAACAAATGGGCAGCAGTTATTACGCTTATGGTACTTTTTGCAGCTTCAGGTACGTTATTCAGCCAGGACTCACCACCGACTCCACCTGAGCCGGAGATACAAGTTCCGGATAACGGAACGCACCCTGAAAAAAGGGGTGCTGAAGAAGGATATGAACAAAAAACATACCCCGGAAAGAAAAATGAAAATAACGATGGCAGCTGGCAAGGCGGCAAATATGTTGGCAATGAACCGGAAGGCGAGTATAATAATGGTGAACAGAATAACGGAAGCGATGTTAAATATGAAAACAAAGAACCGGATGAACGGAATAATGAAAATAGTAAAAGCGGCAATGAAAGCAATAATAATAACACCATTGACGAAAGTATCCGCTGATTTATTAAAATAAAGAGCTCTGCAAGCCCCGTGCAATAACGGGGTTTTTTATTTAACCCTGCCGGGTTTAAAAGCAAAAAGCATTCCTCACCCTCCGAAGTTCCTGTGAACAAAGATACTACACTTCTGCCTTACGGTGTAACTGTTTCCCAGACAGTCATTGCCCTGTTACGGATTTTAGCGCCGGTACTTTCAGAGTTCCACTCTGCAATAATAGTATGCGTGCCCGGCAGAAGGTCCCGGTATGAAGCGAGAAAGCTTCGTGTTTCATAATACGGAGTTGCGGTTATCTGAACACCGGAAGGCGCTGCAACTTTGTCATCAACTTTGATACGAAGCCTAACAGGTACGCCAATCAGCTCTACAGGGTTGTGTGTATCAGGATCTGTAATGGTGCCCGGCCTTGCAATGAATTCACCAACATAAAGAGCTGTAACATTGCCGGTATCTGTCATGGTGATGATAACAGGGGGCGTGAGCGGTATCCATTTATCTTTTTCGGCCAGCTCATTTTCGCCTTCCCATGAATTGGAAATAATCTGCCCGGCTGTATTTTGCCTCACCACATCTTTGCTGCAGCCGGCAAAGCATACCAAAAAAACGAACAACAGGAAAATTGCAGTTTTCATTGTTTTCTCCTTTTTGATTTTTTTGTGTATTGCAAGAATACGGATTTTGGACGGGAATGTCAAAAACGGTAAGTTTGAACATTTTAGATAATAGAGTTTTTTACTCAAATACCTTGTAGAAAAGGACACCCGCGGAAAACTGCCGATTCGAAATCATCGCTTTCTAAAATGGCTCCGCGCTTCGCTGTTCGGAAACTCCCCCGAGCACTCCTGCCTGCTGCAGGCAGGCGGGGTCAAACAGTCCGAATTTTTAACGCAAGCTCGATTTCTCATTCTTTCGCCAGTTTTCGAATGGGTATAAAATAAAAATATGCGGTGTTTATCAGTCACGCAGTACATGACTTGCATGTTCAAGATATTGGAAAAAGGGGTGGTGAAATTTCTTTGACTGCATTATGGTTTTATATATAAAAGATATATTCGTGACAAAATCAGTTCACAAAAAGCTTTTATTTGTAATTATATACATTATTATCATTACCTTATTTGATGCATATTCATTCGGTATCATATACCAGCAGAAGATACAGCAGGAAAATTATCAGCACCCTGTATGGTCATGGGTGTTTTGGGAATCAGGTAAAGAGTCGGGCGCTGAACATGTTGAAGTGCCGAGATACAGGCTCATTCAGAAAGCACTTGAGATATCCGGGATTCTGGTCGTCCTGTTTTACTGCGGATTTCCTGCAGCACTTGGTTTAGTTATATCGCATTATCTTTTAACATACGATTTTCTGTTTTACCTGTTCTTAAATGAGCTCAATAACCTTAAAAATTTTGATAATACTTTTATTCCCTACTGGCTTATGAACTGGTACCAGGTAGGGTATTTTTTATTAAAGCCATTTAACCATTTAAATTTTTATTTATCGGGGGCAGCGGGGCTGGTAATAGCTATAGGCAGCTGCTTTGTGAATGAAAAGGTTAAGTGAGGAATTCCTCCTGACCCTCAGCAACTCGGGTTGGTGATTAACTAAATACTATTTTTGTAATGATTTTTAAAAAAGTTTAATCTTTATATTAGAATAGTTGGGAGAGAGATTTATTATAATTTGAGATAGAATAAAAACTGAGCTGACTTATATTTTATTTTAACGAAATTAATAATCAAATACTCTCCTCGTAATATAAGATAAAAATACCTGGGAGGTATTTATGTCAGGCATTAGCCTGCTCTTTAGAAAACAGATTTCTATTATTGAAATATCAATAGTGGAAATCTTTTTTTGTTTTTATGAATTTACAAAAATATTGAAATTTAAAAATGAAAACAAAACTTTTAATATACTTTTCCTTAGCAATAATTTTTTTACGGCTTGGGTGTGATGATGATACCGTTACACCACCACCGCCTCCGCCGCCACCTCCTTCAGGGTGGAGTACCATCGATTACGAACCTGCATGGTCGCCTGATGGGCATACAATTGCTTATGTTCATAATGATACTGCATATGGATTATCCGGAATATATCTTATTGATACAAATGGAACGAATAAAAGGCAGCTTATAAGTCAGCCATTGGTTGGTACTCCCGATTTTTCACCTGATGGGAATTGGATTATTTTTTTTACCGGGCAAATATTTAAAATAAAAATTAATGGTGATAGTCTGTCCCAGTTAACCAATGCAGGAAGTAATTATTTCCCGTCATGGAGCCCTGATGGTGAATGGATTGCATATGATTCTGATTTGAATGACCCGACAGGTTCTATAGTTATTTGGAAAGTAAAAGCTGCTGATACATCAATAAGACGAGATATAAGCCTGCATGGAACAGGCGAATGGAGAATGCCAAGCTGGTCGCCTGATGGGAAAAAAATTGTACATAGGAGAGCAATAATTGGAGCCCAATCCTGGGAAATTGTTATAATGGATTCGGCAGGCCAAAATCCATTTAGGATTACTTTTAATAGCAATGATGAATTATATCCCCGATTTTCACCTAATGGACAGAAAATTATTTTTACTCAAGAGCATGAAATCAGTATAAATTTCCAAATTTATACTATTAATATTGACGGAACCAGCTTAACGAAATTGACTGATACCCAGGGGTACTCAGCTGATTATTCAGCTGATGGAGAAAAAATCGTTTACTGTGATTCAAGCCCAAATAACGGCAGGCTTTGGATAATGAATAAAGAGGGCACTAATAAAAAACAGTTAACATTTCCATAAATTTGAAACAAAATCTGACCTCTAGTCCCCTCTATGAGGGGGAAGATAGTTAGTAAGAGAAACTTGATAAACCATAGGTTTCAACAAGCTTATTAAGATTTTCCACAGCTTTTTTGATTTCGTTATATTGCCTTTGCACAACATTTTTAACATCATCGGGCAGGCCTCTTATTAAAGCATCTTCATATTTCTTCAAAGCAACGTGTTCTCCTCTTAAGCATTCATTTAAAATAGAATCTGTTTTGCTGCCTATTACGCCGAACTTTATATCCATCCATCTTCTGTGAAATGCACCCAAAATGCTGCCGCCGACATTAATATCACCCCCCATTTTTTCAACAATATCTTTAAGCTCGAGTGAAAAATTCATCCTCTGGTCTGAGTATTCGTAAAGCAGGCTTCTAAGCTTATCATCTTTGACGTCGTCGCCGGCATCTCTGAAACCCTGGTTGCCGTCTCTGCAAATTTCAATTAAGGAGTGAAGTATGGAAATAACCTCTTCTTTTGGTAAAGACATGCTAAAAACTCCTTTCTTTTATTGCTGAGAGCCCCTATTAATATATAAAATAGTAATTTTATGTAAGAGGTTTCAATGAATAATAACTTGTAATGTTATGCTTCCCTGTATATTTTTGCTTTAATGAAAATGCTTACAATATTAATATTTTGTTGTGTTTCATTATATTCCCAGGTTTTAAGCCCTTTTTCGGACACGATTGAAATAAATACTGAAGGTATACAATTTTCAGATAGTTTGTTCAATTTAGCAAATTCAAAATTAACTTTTCTTGATTTCGATGATTGCAACAACTGTCCTTTAAGAGCGCATATAATGACATTTTTATTTTCGAAGGAATACCCGGAATTAAAAATGGGAAAAGTATGGCTGTTTGCCGATTCAAAGCTTTCATCACGGCGTGACCACTATAAAACACATAGAAAAGAATATTTAAGCTATAAGAGCATGTGTCCTCTTTGGGGATTTCATGTTGCCCCGGTGCTGATATTTGAAAACGATACTTTAGTAATTGACCCCTCTACACAAAGCTCTCCTGCAAAGCTTTCAGCCTGGGCAGGAAATATTTCTCCCCGCACTGCATCGTATGTAATACTTAAAAAAAATGAATATTATTCATATCCGGAAGATGCTTATGACCTTTATGATGATAATAAAGTTACATGGTCAGTATCAAAGAAGTTTAGCTTATTAGGAGATGAGATTGATTTTCTTGCTCAAAAACTTACAATGGCTTACAGTAAATTTTTTGACCCGATAAAGTTTTACTATTATAAAAGCAAGCTATTATCTTTGCTGGAGAAATTGCATTAATGCCGCCCGCAAAAAGCAACTATTTACATTAACACAGTTGATGCACTCCATATAAATGGAAACGATCATCAAATCTAAAATATTCAGCGGCCACACAAACCTTGTTCATGGTATTTCAACAAGACAAGGCGGTGAGGCTCCATTTTTTAATAATCTAAGCAGGTACGTGGGGGATGATGAAGCCAGGGTAAAGCAAAACCGTGATAGATTTTTCGGAAAGCTGGGAATAGACCAGGCAAGGCTGGTTCACGCAAACCAGGTTCATTCAAATAATGTTCAAATTATTACGGAACCGGGATTATACAAGCAAACCGATGGGCTGATAACAAATAAAAAAAATTTATTTCTCGTCGTAAGTGTGGCTGATTGTTTGCCTGTAATGCTATATGACACAAGAAACGATGTTATTGCAAATATTCATGCGGGATGGCGGGGAACACAAAAAAAAATAATAAAACGGGGGCTGGAGACATTAAAAATTGAATTCAATACAAAAAGTGAAAATTTAATAGCATACCTGGGTCCGTGTATCAGCAGGCAAAATTTCGAAGTAGGGCAGGAAGTTGCCGGCATGTTCAATCCAGAGTTCGTTGAAGAACGTAACGGAAAATTTTTTGTTGACATACTGCAGGATAATGTTTCTCAGCTCAAAGCTTTTGGGGTAAAGGATGGACAAATAGAAATATCAGGTTTTTGCACATTTGATGAAAAGGAAGTACTGCACTCTTACAGGCGGGATAAAGATAAATCAGGCAGAATGTTTGCGGTTATTGGGATGGTTAAGGGCAATTAAAAATTAACAAAGAGTGCGTTCCGAAACAGAGTTTCGGAACGAGGAAAGCAGGTTAGCCCATTTTCCAGCTCACCTGCTCAACTACTTACGTTCTCAGCTAGAATTCAAGCAGATAAAAGCTGTTATTTTTGCACCCTATACAGGAAATCATTCCTGAATTCTTATCTATAATTAACTCTGATATAGATTCATAATCTTCGGCAACCGGCATGTTATTAATGCACAGGCTGTATTTATAAATATAATTTGTTCTATCGGTATAATTGCCGCTTACGTATATAACTTTGCCATTTGACATCTTTACCATGTCAATGAAATCATATTCAGGACTTTCCCATTTGTTGGTTGTAACTTTATATTTATAATAATAATTTGTTCTATCTATTAATTTTCCCGAAACAAATACATAGTTATCATTTTCATCGGTTAAAATATATTTTCCTGCAGTATAGTCAGCCATAGATATAAATTCATAGGGGCCGAATTTTTTCCCGAGAATATATATATAATTTTTATCGGGGACCTGTTTTTCATAATCCCCGAAGTTATTTCCTATGTAAGACAGCGAGCCGTCTTTAAAAAATCTGTAATCGTATATATTGTCATATTTTTCGCTGATAACTTTATCATCCTTAACGACAAAATATTTATTATTTTTATTTGATGCAGTAAATACCGGAACGTCTCCATATGTAAATGTTAGATTACTAATTGATTGATAGGGCTTTCCTTCTTCGCCGTCAATAACCAAAATGTTTTCGTAAGAATCCCCGCCATTTATTTTCTTATCCCTGGTAAGAACATAAGCAAGCTTGCCGGAAGGGGTGAATTTATATTCATAGATATTTCCGTTATATGATTTACTTTCTTTGCTGCCTAACATCATCCTTGAGCGGTATTTATAATCACCTATCGAATCGCTTGACACATACACAGGGTTATTGTTCTTATCAAATAATACCGGTCCAAAAATATAGTCAAATGATTTATACTCCTTGCTGCCCTGTACTAAAAACGTATTTCCGTTTTCCGTGTAAAAATTTCCTTTGCTTTTTGCTACATAAGTTAATTCTCCATTCAAGTCGG
Organism: Ignavibacteria bacterium; assembly: GCA_036505135.1. Lineage (GTDB taxonomy): Bacteria > Bacteroidota > Ignavibacteria > Tepidaquicellales > OLB5 > DASXTZ01. Next base: position 1,939 of record DASXTZ010000446.1, on the reverse strand, counting down.
TTTTTGTCATATACCAGTCTATGTCTGAATAATGCTTTTGTTCAGTATCTCCAATAACCAGAAACTTATTATCACCTTCAACAGCAAGATAAAATGGTTTTCCATCTTTAGTAAAACCTATGTTACCAACAGGTTCCTCGTCGTAATACTGGTCCGGAAAATTTACAAGATAAATATCATCATATTTTTTCCCGCCATTTACTTCACCGGTTTTAGTATTGTAAGATGCAATGTATGCCTTACCTCCTTCTTTAGCGAGGAAATATATAACGTTATTATTGATATCCCAGCCTTCCCCTATGTAGTCATATGAGTCTATCTCATCTCCATTTTTAAGCAGGAAGTATTTATAGACCGTATCGGTTACTAAATTGTATGCATAATTATAAACATTGCCATCAGCGTCAAATAAAGCGCTATACTGCACAGAATAATCATATTGCCTGGATTTTCCTTTTTGGGTTATTATGACATTCTTTTTAGCAGTGGTATCATAATCATTATAAACAAAAGAACCTGATTTATTATCATATTTAAAATTATAGCCTTCAACTCTGTTTCCGGTATTGATTGTAGTTATCACCTTCTGCGCAGAAACAGAAAAAGCCAGAACCGATAAAATAATTACGGTAGAAATATTTTTCATATATTTTTTTTGAGTATTATTAGTACCAAAATATCAAAACGATACATAATTAACAATTGTTAATTAGAAGATCAGAAGTAGCGCTGATACATTAGGATAAAATAAGAACAAGATCCTTCACTGCGCTCAGGGATAATTATACCAGCTTAATTTGTGTGACCTCGGGCGGGCAGTTTATTCGGATTGGAAGGCCAACAGTACCTATTCCACGGGAGATGTACATATTAGATTTTCCATTTTTATGGTGGCCTTCAATGTATTTGCTCACAATTGCTGCAAAGGAGAGATTAAATTCACCAAACTTAAATGGGACAACCTGCCCTCCATGCGTATGGCCGGAAAGGGTCAGGTCAAATATATTTCTGCTTGCAATATCATCAAATGCATATGGCTTATGGCAAAGAAGTATTTTGGGTGAATTTTCATAGGTCGGTTCATTTTTTAGCAGGTATGCATTCATGCGGTCTATATAATCGAGGACAACTGCATTTTGCGCAGTTCCTGATGAAATTGTATCGTCGACACCAAGTATAAACAGGTCAATGCCATTGATATTTATTTTTCTGTGCTGGTTACGCAGAACATCAACAGGAGATTCTTCATTGATTGCTTTTGCAACATAATCGCCGTCCTGGAAGAAATCATGGTTGCCCAGCGAACCGTAAATACCATATTTGGCACAAAGATTTTTAAAGGCTTTGTTAACCATGTGAACATCTGTTGACTGGAAGTTTACAAAATCTCCCGGGATGCAAATTATATCTGATTTAATATCGTTCACAATTTCTGCATACTCACGCATATCATTTTCATCCATATATGTACCTGCGTGTATATCGCTCAGTAATGTTATTGTTAACCCCTTTAACCCTGAAGGAAGATTTTCTATCTTAATTTCCCTTTTTGTCAGCTCATACGCGTCATGTTTAATTACACCATATGCAGCAGCGCCAAATGAATAAGCGGTGAGGCCTGTATATACATAGCGGACAAATTTTCTTCGCTCCAAATCAACTTGTTTTATGGATCTGCGGTTTTTAAACTCGTTAATTTTTTCTCTCAAAGGCTTTACCAGCTTGGCAAGCCACAATGGAATCTGAAACGGAAGCTTTATTATTTTTCCAACAAGAAGCCATAAAGAAATAAAAAAGGTCGCAGCCATCCATACATAAAATGGATAAACTCCCACAAACTTGAACCATTCAGGCGGCCTAAAGCTTCTACCCCAAACCAGGTTAATTAGGATAAAGGTAACATTAAATAGAATAAATGGAACCAAAGCCCACCATTTAT
>DASXTZ010000445.1:0-6887 GCA_036505135.1 Ignavibacteria bacterium | reverse complement strand
AAGCGATGTCTATGCCGATATGGAAGAAATTATCTTCAAAGATGTATATCCAATTTATGCTCTATCTGATATAAGAAATTCATCTGTCATAAGAAACAGCGCAATCACGTCAGACCTTAAACATAGCCTGCTGCTTGCAAGGAATATTGTTAATGAAGCTTACAAGCAGAAGGAAATGCCTGTGCTTGAGCTTCTTAATTACAGGATTGAGGAAAAAATATTTTCTCTAGATGCAGGATTGCACTCAGGCGATGAAACAAGTATCATTTCATTCCTGAAGCGCGAAGTTGAAAGTTTGTTCCCGAAGATTGAACATTTCGGAGGAGATGTTACAGATGCTATTTCTAAATATAAAAATTCTCTTGATCCTGAACTAGGCTTTTATTACAATAAACGAAAAGAGTATGAGGAAAGTGTTTATATTTTAAACGAGGCAATTGCTGCTTACGTTGATGAGGAAGAAGAAAAAGCACAAGCCATTTTTCCCCATTACTTTGAAAAATATAAAACCGACGGTGTTGAATTTACTGTTTATATAGGAGATTCTATCTCTGAAAAGGGCGGGTTTGATGACTTATTTCTGAAAAATATCAGGCTTTGGCAGCTGATAATGATGTGCAGCATTGCACGGAAATCAGAAGAGATAAAATCAGATCTCAGCGTAAAGCTTGAGCTTGCACATTTGATACTTGCACAGAATAATCCTCTTTCAATAAGATTTCATTATGACCAGAAAAAATTTGATGTTGACGGAACGTATAATGTTCATTATGAAATTTTGAAGAAACGTATCGATAAAGCCGAGCTTAAAGGTAAAGAGGAAAGATTGACGCAGCCTGGCAAGCTTGCCATAGTTTATTCCCAGCCCTCCGAGGCAAATGAATACAGGCAGTATATAGAGTACCTTCAATCGAAGGGTTATCTTGAAGATGGGATCGAAGACCTTGAAATTAAAGACCTTCAGGGGGTTTATGGATTGAGAGCGTTAAGAGTAGGAGTGAATCTTTCCCCAAAAGAATTAATAAGGGAAATTAATATTCAATCTGTCATAAAAGAGTTAGAAAAGACCGCAAAATAAATTGACATTGTTGAGAAAAATATTGATTGTATTCGGAGGGGCATTCGCACTTGTTCTTCTTGTTAACTTTGTTGTTATGCCATGGTATGTAAAGCACAACACACTTGTTACAGTTCCCTCAGTAATTGGCTTAGGATTTGAAGAAGCTAAAAGCAAGCTTGATGCAGCCGGCCTTGAAGGCTTGCAGAGCGATTTAAGATATGATCCTTCAAAGCCGATTGGAACAGTTATTGAACAAAATCCACCCGCTGACCAGGTTGTAAAGGATGGAAGAAGAATATATCTGATCATCAGCGGCGGAGAGCAGCTTTATGACGTTCCTAATTTAGTTGGCAGAACGCTTAGAGAAGCTAAGTTTATGCTTTCCCAGAGAAATCTTGAAACCCAGGAAGTTGAATACAGGCCCTCGGCGCAGTATCCTGCAGGCATAATCCTTTCCCAGCTTGAGCCTACAGGTTCGAAAGTTAAAAAGGGAACTATGATTGGCTTGATAGTTTCAACGGGTATGGAATCAGGCGATATTAAAGTCCCTGATATTACAGGCAAAAACATTGAAGAAGCAAAAAAATTAATCGTGCAGAATAAATTAAGCATTGGAAAGATAAATTATCAGCCGACAACAACAGTAGCTCTAAATTCAGTAATTGATCAGTATCCGAAGGCCAATACAATGGCTAAGGAGAATCAAAAGGTTGACCTTTTTGTAAACCGCGAAGTTAAGAAAAAAATTATTATTGAAGGTGAAGGCGAAGAACAAAAGATGGATAAGATAGTGCCTGAAGAAGAAAATAATGATGAGAAAAAAGAAGAGATAAAGAAGGATGAAAAAAAGAAGGAAGAAAAATCAACCAAATCCACCGATAAGAAAGAGGAAAAAGTAAAACCCTCCGACAAGGATAAGAAAGAAGAAAAGAAAATCACTCCGAAGGATAAAAAAGAAAGCGATAAGAAGGATGAAGGAGGAACGAAATTTTAAGTTTTGAAACTGCTGGCCCCATCTATACTCTCAGCAAATTTTAGCAAAATTGCCGAAGATATTAAATTAGTTGAAAATGCGGGCGCCGACCTGCTCCATCTTGATGTTATGGACGGGCATTTTGTCCCTAACATTACTTTTGGACCAAAGATGGTAAAAGATGTAAGCTCTGTCACGAAGCTTGAGCTTGATGTGCACCTTATGATTTCAGAGCCCGAAAAATATATAGAAGAATTTGCCGATGCCGGTGCTGACTGGATAAGTGTTCATTACGAGGCTGCAGTACATTTGAACAGGCTTGTTAACCAGATAAAAGATGCGGGCTCCAAAGCGGGCGTTGTAATTAACCCTGCAACAAATGTTGAACTGCTTGAAGATATTCTTGAATATGCGGATTATGTCCTCATAATGTCGGTTAATCCGGGATTTGGAGGTCAAAGCTTTATTAAAAATTCTTTAGATAAGGCAGCAAAGCTAAGGGAAATGATAAGCAAAAATAATTCTGCAGCTTTTATTGAAATGGATGGAGGCATAGGGCTTGACAACATGGAAGAGATTAAGCAAGGGGGGGTCGAAGTGTTTGTTTGCGGTAACTCGATTTTTGGCTCACAGGATCCCGCGAAAACCATTACTGATATGAAAAAAATATTATCAAATTAATTCAACTTTCCTCTCCTTTGGAGAGGCGATTAAGGGGTGAGGCTTGAAGCCTGTCTTTTCTTTTGATGAAATAAGGGAAGTAGAAAAAAGAATTATCCAAAATGATTCGGTCCCCTCGCTTATACTTATGGAAAATGCCGGAACAAATGCCTTTATCCAGATATTAAATGAGTTTCGTGATATTGATGAATATGAAATATTCATTATAACGGGTAAGGGGAATAACGCCGGTGATGGTTTTGTTATTGCACGCCAAATGACAATCGAAAATTTACCCGTAACCGTTGTTATGTTATCAAATGAAGCTGAGCTTAAAGGCGATGCACTTGTAAATTTTGAATTATTAAAAAAGGTAAATAATCCGGATGTTGAAATAATTCCTTTCGATCGGTTTATTGGCAGGCGAATTAACAGGGGAAAAATATTGCTAATAGATGCCATTCTTGGAAGCGGGATAAAAGGTAAGCTTAACGAAGAATTTGAAGGTGCTATAAACAATATTAATAAACTTAAGGAAAAGAATAAAAAGCTTAAAATTGCTTCAGTAGATGTTCCATCCGGGCTAATGAGCGGCCAGCAGGTGAATTCTGTTGTAAATGCTGATATGACGGTTACAATGGGCACAGTTAAAACCGAGATGCTATATGGAAAAGGGAAAGATAATTCCGGAGATGTTTATGCAGTTCCAATTGGTATTTCATTTAGCTATTTAAACAGGTATAACGACTTTAAAAAATACGTAAGTGAGCTTAGCGATGTTAAAGAATTGTTTCCCAGGAGGAAAAAATCATCTTATAAATATTCAAATGGGAAAGCACTGGTGATAGGTGGTTCCAGCGGACTTTCAGGTGCTGCAATAATGAGCTCTGCTTCAGCATTAAAAGCCGGCGCCGGTGCAGTTGTCTCTGCAATACCTAAATCCGTTTCTTCCCACTTCAGCAGAAAGCTTTTTGATGTTGTTAAGATAGAGCTTGAAGATAATGAAGAAGGTTCAATTTCGGGAAATGCTTATAACAGTATTGCAAAAAGAATTGATTCTTCGGATGCAGTTTTACTTGGCCCGGGTATTTCGCTAAATGAGGATACTAAAACATTTGTTTTTGATGTCATAAGAAAATGCTCAAAAAATCTTGTAGTTGATGCGGATGCTTTGACAATTATTGCAGAACATCCCAATGTTCTTTTAAACCGGGAAAATGAAAGTGAGGTTATACTGACTCCGCATATCGGTGAATTCGCCCGCTTAAGTGGGGTTGATTCAAAAGACATTATTCTGAACAGGTTTGCTGCTGTACGCGACTTTGCAGCCAAATACAATGTAAATGTTGTGATGAAATCAGAAACTACTTTTTCCTGCCTGAAAAATGGGGATATTTATATTAACTTAACCGGCAACGAAGCGCTTGGTGTTGTTGGCTCCGGTGATGTGCTTTCCGGGATTTTGGTTTCATTGTTGGCGCAAACACGTGATGTTTACCGCGCTGTAATATGCGGAACATATCTGCATGGATTATGCGCTGATTTATATTTTAAGAAACATGGCAATAAGCAGTCTGCCTCGCAGCAGGATTTAATTAAACTGATTCCAAAAGCAATTACGCATATACTGAATGATTAACAAGGTTCGATGCCTATGGCATCGTAAATGTATAAATGTTGAATCCCTGCGGGATTCTACCATATGATTTGACCGCCAGAGGCGTCAAACATTTATAGATTGAAAATTATTAATCATCGACTCCATAGGAGTCGAACTATTAACTAGTAATCATGCCTACATTTTCACAAATCTATATTCACACAGTTTTTTGCTGTTAAAGGAAGGCAAAGCTTAATTAGACCGGAATGGGAAGATAGGCTAAATAGGTAATTAATTTCTTGAACTCGAAAAATTTTCTTAAATATCATTTCCCTTTTATTTTATGGCTGTTAATTATTTTTGTTCAGTCAAGCCTCGCGGCTATTGAACTGCCAAAAATTGATATAATAAGCACTGATAAGCTTATTCACATGGGAGTTTTTGGATTGCTTGCCGGGCTGTGTTATATATCACTTATACATATTTATAAAACTAATATTTTTAGTGCTAATCCTCTGATTTGGGCTGCAATAATAACAATCCTCTACGGTGCATCGGATGAAATTCACCAATATTTTGTTCCTAACCGTTCTTCTGAAGTTTTGGATTGGATGGCAGATGCTATGGGAGCATTAATAGCGGTTTTGATTATCAAATATTTCCTTCAAAAAAGATACACACTTTTTAAAAAGAGAGCACTGGTAAATGAACCTTAGATGCCCAGAGTGTCTATAAATAACTAATAACTAAGAAATTAATAGTTTATTTTAGAAATTTTTTTTGTTATACGAGCTTTGATAAATTGATTATCTTCCAAAAAATGCGTATTTTTGTATTTAATGAACATTTCTGATGTTCTTTAAAGTTCTTTCTCAAGATAACTCCTGTAAAGCGCGAGTTTCGGAAATCCGCACAGCACATGGCACTTTCCAGACTCCTATTTTTATGCCCGTTGGCACTCAGGCTACCGTTAAAGCAATTTCCCAGCGGGAGCTGAATGAGGTTGGTGCCGAAATAATACTTGGCAATACTTATCATCTGTATTTAAGGCCGGGTAATGATGTTTTACAGCAGGCAGGAGGGCTTCATAAATTCATGAACTGGAACAAGCCTATACTAACTGATAGCGGCGGGTTTCAGATTTTTAGTTTATCGGCTTTATGTAAAATTTCTACCGATGGTGTTGAATTTAAATCACATCTTGATGGCTCCGTTCACACTTTCACGCCTGAGAATGTGATTCAAACTCAGAGGATTATTGGTGCTGATATAATTATGGTCTTAGATGAATGTCTGGAAAATCCTGCTGAATATGCACAGGTAAAAGATTCTGTTAAGCTAACATCCGATTGGGCAAAAAGATGCAAAACCGAATTTGAGAATTCCTCTGCCATGCATGGGTATGAACAATTTCTTTTTGGAATAGTCCAGGGAAGTATTTTTGAAGATTTGCGTAAAGTTTCTGCAGAAGAGCTTACTGAACTGGATTTCAACGGTTACGCAATTGGAGGCTTAGCTGTAGGTGAACAAAATAATGTTATGTATGATATAGTGGAACACACAACTGATTTTATGCCCAAAGATAAACCTCGTTACCTGATGGGTGTGGGCACTCCCGAAGATTTGCTCAATGCAGTTGAAAGAGGAGTAGACATGTTTGACTGTGTCATGCCAACACGGAATGCAAGAAATGGTACATTGTTTACATCAAAAGGCAAGCTGAGAATAAGGAATATGGAAAACAAATATAATTTTGATTCTCCTGATTCTGAATCAGATAGCTATACAGCAAAAAATTTTTCTGTATCCTATCTGAGGCACCTGTTTATGAGCAATGAAATTCTTGCCGCCGAGCTTGCAACTATTCATAATTTGCGGTTCTATATGAGATTGATGGAGCAAGCTCGTGAAGCGATTATCCAAAACAGATTTCCTGAATTTAAAAAAAGTTTTTTAGAAAAATATAATTCAAATAATAAATAAGAGTAAGGAAGGATTTAATTAAGTGAATATTCTTTTTATATTAATGCAGACCGATGGAACAACTAGCCTGATCAGCTCATTGCTGCCTTTTGTTCTTATAATACTGGTGTTTTATTTTCTAATTCTAAGGCCGCAGCAAAGAAGGCAAAAAGAAAGAGAAAAACTTCTTTCTGGGGTGCAAAGAGGCGATAAGGTAGTAACTTCCGGCGGCATCCACGGAACAGTTGAAGGGATTGAGGATAATATAGTGCTGGTAAAAATAGCAGATAATGTAAAAGTGAAAATGGAAAAAAGCGCCATTAGCACTATTGTAGGCGTTACTGACCTGCAGAAAAAATAAAACAATATACTGTACTTGAAATTTACGGCGGCGAATGATTACGCCAAATTTTATTTATGAAAAAGCAAACGTCAAAATATAAATTTAGTTCAATAGACTCAGCTATAAATGAATTTAAAAAGGGACGTCCTGTTATTGTTGTTGATGATGAGTGCAGGGAAAATGAAGGCGACCTTATATTTGCCGCTGAAAAATCAACTCCCCAGCTCGTTAACTTTTTAATTAAAAATGCGGGGGGCCTTATTTGCGTCCCCATGGAAGAAGACAGGCT
>DASXTZ010000444.1:0-4283 GCA_036505135.1 Ignavibacteria bacterium | reverse complement strand
CGGTATAGTCGTCAGTTACAATACCTTCGGGTTCACTCGGGGTACTTATAATCCCAGGAAATGTATATCTCGAAAAAAGATAATTAAGGTTCACACCAATTTTAAAATTTTTCACACTATATACAAAAGGCAAATTAAATGAATGCGTGACGACATTGTAATATATTTCATATCTTCCAATTTCATTTCCAAATTCGTCAGTTCTGACAAATTCTCCTAAATCAAAATAAATCCCTGTTGGATTATTATAAATAAATCCCGTTTGCAACATGTTTGTTATTTTTTTTCCGTAACCAATAGAGCCAGATAGTAACTGCTGCTTTAATCCAACATCAGTAACTAACTTTTGTAGCCAGGGTTGGCTGCTTTTATATGTGTATTGAGCGTTGACCTGATTTTGCAACGGAATATCGATAGATGCAGGATTTAAGTTAAAACCTGATATATCATTTTGTCCAGCTATTCCGGTAAATCCTTTTCCTGCTGAAACTGAACTTAAATAATTGTAACCGTAAAATTCCCAAAATGGATTGATCATTTGATCATCATGGTTAAATTGAGAAAATATATTAATGGAAGAAATTATCAAAAAGCATAAAGCTATTAGTGTTTTCATGGAAGTAATTTTTAAATTATAAATAACAAGGAGGCAGCATTTAAACTACATGCCTGATGGAGGAAGGTTTTCTAAAATAACTGTTTTTTTGTTTTTTAAAACTCCGATTCTAAATACATTTATTGCTTTTTTGCATCTAAAATTAATTTTTTTTATAACTTATCTTTCTCGGCACAGTGAATTGTCTTATGCCCTCAACCGAGCCAATAAAGCCAAAACCGCTCTGCTTAACCCCTACCCACGGCGTTCCGGATACTGAAGCTAACCCCTGGTTTACTCCGATCATGCCTGATTCGATCTTACGTGCTATTTTAAGTCCCTTTTTTTTATTTTTTGTCCACACAGTTGCACCAAGTCCAAAAGGGGAGTCATTTGCCAGCCTCACAGCCTCATCTTCATTTTTTACTGTCTGTATTGCGACAACAGGACCAAACGTTTCTTCTACCATTATTTTATGATTGCCATTGAGATTTGTTAGCATTGTCGGCTCCATAAAATATCCTTTTGTATTTTTTGGAGCATTTCCACCCGTATGAAGCTTGGCTCCTTTTTTAACAGCATCCTTCACCTGGTTTAAAACATTTTCTCTTTGTCGTTCACTAACCAATGGTCCCATGTGAACATTTTCATCATAACCATTCCCGTATTTGAAATTCTTTACACCTTCTTCAACTAACTCGATAAATTTTGGAGCAATTTTTTCGTCGACGTAAATTCTTTCAACAGAAACACATACTTGTCCCGTATTTCTAAGTGAACCGTTTACTGCAAATGAGGCAGCTTTTTCCAGATCAGCATCATTTAAAACTATCATAGGATCTTTTCCGCCAAGCTCAAGAACAATTCGTTTCAACTTATCACCGGCAACTTTCATAATATGCCTTCCGACAGCCTGCGAGCCTACAAAAGCTATCATATCGATATCAGCATGGATCAATGCGTTACCAACCTTATCAGCACCCTGAACTAAATTTATTACACCTTCAGGCAGATGTTTATTAAAAATATCAAACATTGCTTCTCCTGTAAGCGGAACCATTTCAGAAGGTTTAAAAACAACAGTATTGCCTGCAAGCAGTGCAGGGGCTAATAATGATTCAGGCATGCTGACAGGAAAATTCCACGGAGTAATTACAGCACAAACGCCAACGGGGACTCTATGAAGCTCTGTAACAAGGTCTTCTTCTGTTAGTTTTTCAATTTTCAAGGCTTCTTTAGCAAGGTTTATATTTTCACGAATTCCATAAGCCACCCCATGAGTTTCTCCAACAGCATTTTTATATAGTTTGCCCATCTCATCGGTTATAAGCCTGCCAATTTTTTCCTTATTCTTTATGAAATCTTTAGCTATAGCTTCAAGCAGCTTACTTCTTTCTTTTAAAGGAAGTACGCTCCAATTTTTTAATGCTTTTCTTGCACTATCAACAGACTTTTTTATTTCCTTTTCTGTTGAGCATTTTATTTTGGCTATTACTTCCCCGGTTGCGGGGTTTATATCGTCTATGAATTGCATTTTTAATCTCCATTCCCGCGAATGCGGGAATCTATTTATTATATTGAAGTTACACATTTTCCATATAGAGGGCCGAGCATTTCCGCACAAGAGATACTATCTCGCCGCACACCTGTTTGGCCCTATTTCAAGGTCTTCAGCATAGTCCATCGGTATTATTACACCTCCTTTATTGAACCTCTTTATTGCTTCATAATTAGGCGGTGTCAATGGAATGTTTGACGTCAGGTAGTTTATAAATTCCTCTTTATCTCTTATTGCCAGGCCTTTATTTACTTTTTTCAGCTCGCCGAGTTTAAGAACTACAGGCCTAAGTTCTGAGGTTGTAAAATGTGACGGGAAAACGCTCGTAGTATCATTAAGTGTAAGGATTTTCTCTTTCAGTGTATTAAATAAAATTCCTGCACCTACAATGGTATCTTCTTTAGTTCGGGCAAGGTCAGGCCTGCCGGGGCTTTCCAGCAGAAGAAGGTCTCCGCATATTAATGCTAAGTTATCTATTAGTAACGATACACTGCCATCTGTATGTCCGGGTGTTGGAACTATTTTTACAACAACGTTATCAATTTTAAGTTCTCTTAATTCGTTTAATGGTTTAAACTGAAAAGAACCATCAACATCTATTGCATTTATGTGGTAATCAGTGCCTGTTTCTCTTGATAAAGCCATTGCACCGGAAAAATGGTCGGCATGAGCGTGAGTATCTATTACGTATTTTATTTTTATATCTTTTGAATCAGAGTATTCCATATATTCGTTAATAAATATTGAAGGCTCAATCGCCACAGCCATTTTTCCATCTTTGGAATAAATAATATACGAAAGGCATCCTTTTCCGATTCTGACAAACTGAGCAACAACAAAATTAGGAAAGTCTATTTCATAAATATCAAAATTTTCGTTCCAGCCTTTCATTCCTTTTTCCAGTGATGAGGAGTCATAGCCCATGTCCCTTAGCATCGATGCGGCTACCTGAGAATTGATACCACGTGCGCAAACAGTAATAATAAATTTGTCTTTGGGAAGTTTAGTCAGCTCCTGCTTTATATTGCCGTATTCACCCTTTGCCATGTATGAATTTATCGGTACATTCATGCTCCCTTTAATATTCCAGTCGGAATATTCATGAACATCTCTGATATCAACAATCAGAAAATCGTTTTTTTTGCTTCTTAATTTATTTTTTATTTCCTGCGGTGAGATTTGGTGATTTTTCATAATCTGCGAAATTAACCCTTCTTGTGGTAAAATAAAATACATTTGTGTAAGTTAATTGAATTTATTAAGTTAATTGAGTTTGTTAAGTTTAAATTTTAATAATGATTAAGCGGCTGTTATAAACCCCTCTCCTAGTGGAGAGAGGCATGGGGTGAGGTATGAAGATAAAATTCTGTGGTGCGGCAAGAACTGTTACTGGCTCACAGCATTTACTTGAAATTAACGGGAAAAAAATTCTGCTTGATTGCGGCCTGTACCAGGGTAAAAGAGAAGAAGCTTACAATATAAACAAAGAATTTTTGTTTGATGTCAACCATCTGCATGCAGTTGTTCTTTCACATGCACACATTGACCATTCAGGAAACCTTCCAAGTCTTGCCGCGAAGGGATTCAAAGGTGATATTTATACAACAACTGCAACTCGGGATCTTTGTGCAATAATGCTTCAGGATAGTGCTCATATTCAGACTAAAGATGTAGAGTACGTCAACAAAAAACGACGCCTCAGAAATGAGCCCTTGTTTAAACCCTTATACGATTTTGATGATGTCCATGATGTTATGAAGCTTTTTAAATCGTTCCCTTACCGGAAGAAAATTTATATCGACGGATTAGACCAAAAAGCGGCAGTAACTTTTTTTGATGCCGGGCATATACTTGGTTCAGCTCAGGTGCTGCTTGAAATCAAGGAAGGCAGCCGGAAAATAAACTTTGGATTTTCTGGTGATATTGGCAGACCTAACCTTCCTATATTAAATGACCCGGATTTTATGGGCAACGTTGATTATATCATATCTGAATCCACTTACGGAGGCAGAGTTCACGAAAAAGCCGAGCAGATGGATGACCATTTAAAGGAAGTTATACTTGAGGCTGTAACCAGGGGCGGAAAAATTATTGTTCCGGCTTTTAGCGTAGGCAGAACACAAGAAATTG
>DASXTZ010000443.1:0-2130 GCA_036505135.1 Ignavibacteria bacterium | reverse complement strand
ATTTCAACATATGAAGCCCAAAAAAATAACAGTGAAATAGAAATCAAAGCTGCCAATAATTCGTTAAATATATTAAATGAAGAGTTAAAGAAAATTGATCCAAATTTTTCAAGCTACATAGAATCGCAGCTGAACACACCGTACCTGGCGGAGATCTCAAAAAAAATTGCTGATCTTGAGGTTAACCGCGATCTGGAAGAAGCTACCTTAAAAGATGAATCTGCTAAAGATAAAGTTCTTAATTCCTATAACGAAAAACTTGCCCCGCTTAAAAAAGAATATGATGAAAAAAGCAAATCTTTCAGGGCAGGAATACTCAGCAAAACACCGGCGGAAATGCAGAGTCTGACCGAAAAAATTTTAGATGCAAGCTTAACCATCTCAGCTTCTTCTCCAAAATATAAACTATTATCAGAAAAGCTCGGTAATTATGAAAATGAGTTCAATAATTTACCGGCAAACAGTATTGAGCTTGCAAAGCTTGAAAGAGCCAGAAAATCATCAGAAAAATTATATCTGATCCTTGAAGAGAAATTTCAGGAAGCATCTATAAATGAACGCACAAGGATCGGAATTGCATCTATACTTGATCCCGGTACGGATAATAAAGGACCCGTGGGACCTAACCGTAGAAATATTATTATTTTTGGAATTTTTTCAGGTTTGATATTAGGTTTTGTTTATGCTTTAGGACGTGATTTTATCAGCCGTAAAATAAAAGACCCTGATGACCTGGAAAAACCCGGGTTAAAATTTCTTACATGGATCCCATCAGTTGAAGATCTGGACAAATCAACTGAGCCCAAAAAAAATCTGATCATGGACAGTAACATTCCAGCCGCCGAAGCTTTCAGAGCACTGCGTACCCGGATACGATACTCAAAACTAAAAAAGGAACCACTAAAAACAATATTAGTTACAAGCTGTCTGCCGTTTGAAGGAAAATCATTTATTGCAGCAAATCTTGCAGGAACGTTCGCATTAGCCGGTAAAAGAACATTATTGCTTGATTGTGATCTGAGAAAGCCAACAGTTCATTCAATAATGGGATCAGAACGTATTCCCGGGTTATCAGATCTTTTACATAATAAAGTTAATATTAAAAATATAATCAGGAATGCAGGTATAGAAAATTTTGATTACATAACATCCGGAACAATACCCAAAAATCCATCAGAACTTATAGGTTCAGAACAAATGAACTTCTATTTAAAAGAATTGGAAAAAATATATGAAATAATAATTCTTGATTGTCCGGCATTTTTATCTGTAACCGAAGCGGAAATATTATTTAATATGGTGAATGGTGCTATACTGGTAGCAAGAGCCGGCAAAACACCAAAAGCAGCTTTCCAAAAAGTGTATAACAGGTTAAAGGAAATTAATCCGAATAATTTACTCGGATGTTTATTAAACGATTTCTCAGTCCAAAAAACATTCGGCAGGTATTATTACGGCAATTATTCTTATGATTACACTTACGGCAGTTCAGGAAACGGGAAATCAAGATAATATTTTTATTACGAATATCATTCTACCTTAATCAAAATATCTTTAAATAATTAAAACATTCAAATTGAAAGCTATTATTTTAGCAGGTGGTTTAGGAACACGTTTAAAACCTTTTACTGAAGTAATTCCAAAACCATTACTTCCAATCGGGGAGAAATCAGTTCTGGAAATACAAATAGGAAGACTCAAAAAGTACGGATTTGACGAAATCTATCTTGCTACTAATTACAAGTCCGAATACATTGGAAATTTTTTTGGCGATGGTTCAAGATATAATGTTAAACTAATTATAAGTAAAGAAGATAAACCTTTGGGTACTGCAGGCCCATTATTATTACTCAAGGATCAACTCAAAGAACCATTTATCGTAATGAATGGTGATATACTTAGTCTGATAGATTTAAATGATTTTTACGATTTTGCTCTAAATCAGAATTCAGTACTTACAATTGCAATTAAAAAAGAAATTACCCCTTATGCCTTCGGAAATATTTTTTTCGCAGGAGACAGAGTTACTCATATTCAGGAAAAACCGGATATAATAATGTACATTTTAGCTGGTATTTATGTTATGAAACCGGAAATCTTTAAGTTTTTCCCTGAAAATGAATACTTTGG
>DASXTZ010000442.1:0-9363 GCA_036505135.1 Ignavibacteria bacterium | reverse complement strand
GGTTTAGTTGAGCAATCTAACCATAAAAGACAAAAATTGATATATTTATTCAAAAACAGGCTATTTTTTACTTTATTAACTATCTTTTTTATTTATCCTAACTGTAGTGATTTTCATTCTTATTCAGATACAAAAGATGATGGAATTTACGAAACAGCTGTTAATTCCGTTGGTTTTATCTCCGATAAAAGCGGAGCAATTGCAAGCGGGTTTTTCATAAATGAAAATACATTTATAACCAATTTCCATGTAACTGATGAGCTTGACGAGGAAACAGCAAAGATCGAAATGAAGGATGGAACAAAATTTACTAAAATTAGTATTATAAAGGAATTCCACGCTGTCGGCCTTTCTGTAATTAAAATTAGTTCTCATAACAACTATTCAATTGAGCTTGAAGATAAAATAGAGCCTGAAAAAAACGATGAAGTTTATTCCATAGGTAATCCTACAGATGATAAAAATCATGTTGATTATTTTAAAATGACAAAAGGCCTTATCAAAAAAATCCGCGAAGATGAATGGTTTTATGATAATGAAAGCAAAGACCAGCATAGGGCATTTGTTATTCAGCACACTGCAATGATAAAACCGGGCAACAGCGGCGGCCCGCTCATAAATAAGGATGGTAAGGTAATTGGCATTAATACATTCTTTTATGATGATTCGCTTAACTACGCCATTCACGTAGATGAGCTGATAAAGATACTTAATAAAAATCAAATAACATATAACGTAGCCGCCTTTAAGAAAAAAAATATAAGAAGAGAAAGAAGCTTAAAAGAAAAATTTGAATATGCGTTTGAGCAGCAATATAATTTTATTACGGAATACTATTATTTCTTTGTATCAGCAATATTGTTTTATTACATGATTGTAACGCTCAGCGCAATTACCATATTGACCTATGTAATAGTAGCAGGCAATAAAAGGAAAACAGTAGCCGCAACCTTTCAAGGTTGCGCTTAAAAGCTAATTAAAACACGGGCTGAAGGCCCCGCGGTATAAAGTGGTTTCTCATGAAAAAATGGATTATAACCGGTTCTGTTTCGGGCTTTCTGGCAGTAGCTTTTGGAGCTTTTGGTGCTCACGCTTTAAAGAGTTCTCTTTCTCCGGAAATGCTGGATATCTATAAAACCGGAGTGTTTTATCATCTAATTCATTCGGTTATAATAACTGCTACAGGACTCTCTGAAAAGCAAGAATATTCAAAAAGTTCATTATTCTTTACTGTTGGGATTTTGCTGTTTTCCGGCTCATTATATTTATATTCAATTACAGGAACAATGTTCTTCGCAATGGTTACACCGTTTGGAGGAGTATCATTTCTAATCGGGTGGCTGTTGATAACCTTTACTGCTGTTAAAACGAATAGTTAACCGTCTGGCGGCTTGGAGCCGCCTGACGGATAAAGTTCCAATTATTTCTCTTCTTTTTCTTTTTTCTCTCTTAAAATCTCTTTTGCTCTTTCAAGCTGTTTTTTTCTCATAGCCGATAGTCCTTTCCCTCCCCTGTTTATAAAGTATTGTATCATCCGAATTGCCGAGCCGATTCCTTTGGGGCTCACCTTTTTGCTTGCCATTACACTTGCTATAGTTTTAGCATCTTTAGTAAAAATGTCCTTTGGCGGCTTTGTCGATTCCGTCTTGACTTTCCGTACCCATTTTTTAGTCCGCTGCATAATAAATTGAAAAACAACCTCATAGCTTAATATGGTTCTATAATGAGCATAAAAAAATCCGAACGAATTCGGATTATAACTAGGCTATATAATTACCTTATATGCATGAGACTCTGCACTTTTTTCAGGGCCTATTGTTTCTTGCCGGATACCATATCAATAAGCCATTTAGCCATTGCCTGCGCTTCTTTCTTCTTCAAACCCTGGTTAGGCATGGGCGGAAAGGCCGGGTCTTTTTTAATGGGGTTATATATAAACTCTGCCAGCGCATTAATATCTCCATTATACTTAGGGACAGTCTGCTGGTAAGGCGGGCCTACCAATTTCTGGTCAAACTTGTGGCAGGCGATGCACTTAGTATTATAAATCAGCGCGGCATCAACACCGGAAGCCGATACTGTTCTTGATTTAACTTCCTTTTCCATTTCCTCGGCTGCCTTTACCGCTTCAATAATCTGCGGTTCGATTGCGCTTCCAAGAGCTGAGGTTTCTTTTACAATATTTAAAAGTAAAACCGCTAAAATTAACCCGAACACAACGGTCGCCGGTTTCTCATCAGAATTTTTTACCATTATATACAGATAGTTGCTTATAATCAGAATAAGAACAAGAACAATAATGAATAATAAAAATACCGAAGGCGATTGTGCCGAAGTGGGAAGATACAAATAGCTGATAAAAATTGTGAGCGGCAGAAATAAAGCCGATGTCAGTGTCAGGCTGCCTGCAAATTTTTTAACAAATCTGCTGTAATCATTATCCATTTCCTTTATGCCGCCCTGCCAGCTGAAAAAATAAAACAGGATTGCAGCGCCCGATACCAATCCCGCAATTGAAAGCAGCGCCAGAAAATCAAATATAGTTTGCCATGAGAAAATAACCTGCAGAATATTTCCAACGTTTTGCCATCTATCGGGGCTCGCAGCAAGAGCCCTTGTCCCGGCAAATAAATATACTGCAGTAAATAAGAGCCATTTCCCGAAATTAAAAGCAAGTGAATTGGATTTTAATACACTTTCTTCCAGCTTGCTTATTTCAATCTGCGCCTTGTTTTCTGAAGCGGGGTCACTGCTTACAATTCTTTTCACCGAGTCCAGCAGCCTTATTACCTGGAAAGAATTTCTATATCTGTAAATAAACGCGAAAGAAATAATAAACATAACCATCGTTAAAGCCATTATACTGATAGAAATCGATTTGGAGGCATACAATAGCTGGGCATATGCAAATAAAATCGAAGCTGCGGGAATTGCTCCAAGGGCAAGCTCGGCACTGCGTGATATAGTAAGTTTTTCAATAACGTCCCTTGCAAACTGTAAATACCACCTGTTTCCTGTCTGCCTTCCCTTTCGGTTAAAGTAAGTTGAAATAAAAGATGCCCCCAAAAGCATGCTGATGTATGGAATGAAAAGCGTAAGAGAAATTATCAGCATATACTTTACAAGCAGCACATGATTCTCGGACGGCGGTATTACAAGCTTTTCAAGTAATTCCATTAAAATACTTTTATTAATTTATCTAATGATAATATGCTTATTAACAGCAAAGTATAAAAATTTATCGCTATAAATGAATTCCTGATGCTTTTTCTTTCAAGCGGCAGAAATAAAAACCTGAATGATACTGCCATCATCCCTAATGAAATCATAATTATAAGAGGAAGAGTAAATATATTATATAAGTAAATAAACATCGGGACAAGCAGCGCAACTAAAACAGTCGCGGAAAGCCAGGCAAATGTAATTCTCTTTATCTGTTCTTTATTAAAAATACTATTTAAGGTCGGGAATCCTCCTTTTTGATAATCTTCACCGAACAATAACAGAAGAAGCCAGAAATGCGGTATCTGCCATACAAACATGTATGCTGCAACGATCATTATCCTGTAATCAAAAATATCTGCACCTGCTGCAGCCCAGCCTGCAATAGGGGGCAAAGCGCCAACAACAGCGCCGGGCATTATTGCAAAGGCCGTTTTACGTTTTAGCGGAGTATAAAGAGCATTGTACCATATAAAAGTGATCAAGCCTACAAAAAGAGCGGTTAAATTGGTAGTATATATTAAAACTACCGAACCTGAAATCAATAGTAAAATTGAAATAAGCAGAGCAGTGCCCGGTTCAATTCTCCCCGAAGGGATGGGGCGAAACCTTGTTCTATCCATTAAAGCATCGGTATCCCTTTCCTGCCAGTGGTTCAAAGCCGAAGATGAACATGCAAGCAGGAATATTCCGGCTACAGCTCCAATAAGGGTTAAGCCTATTTGCTTTGCCCCTAGTATGTAGCCAAGTCCTGTTGTAAATGAAACCAATATTGTTATTCTAAACTTAATGAGTTCAGAAAATATTTTTATCATTTCTCTTAAGCTAACATTGGCTCTTTCAATAGCTGCTGTATTTATTTGTTTGCTCATCATTTTGTCATTCCCCCAAACGGGTCCAAATCAGAATATGCCGCTCCGACGGAGCTATCAATTAATTAAAATTTTTTTTCTACGAACATTCAGCTCCTAAACGGAGCTTTACATCCTCTTCCATTTATTCCCCTCTCTTAAAGGAGAGGGGTTAGGGGTGAGGGAACTTTTACTTTTTTTCTCTTCGTATTAAAGTATCTTTCCTGACGGTTTTGATGCTATCTTTTTTACTACCGCTCTGTTTAGTTGTATCGGTTTTATTGATGCCTGTTTTAAGCGAGTCCTGAAGTATTTTAGCCGAATCTGTTTTTAATGTATCGACTTTTTTAACCGTATCAATTTTTTTTACCCATTCCTGAAATTCTTTATCGGGCACAACATGAAGCTTTCCAAGCATGTATGAATGGTTCATTCCGCAGTATTCAGCGCACATTATATCATAAACTCCTTCAAGAGCAGTGTTAATCCATAAATAGTTTGTTCTTCCGGGGATAACGTCTTCTTTCATCCTGTATGCAGGCAAATAGAAGCTGTGGTTAACATCAACGGAATTAAGGTCAAACTTTACATTCCGATTTGCAGGCAGTACCAAAATGGTATCACTTTTCCTGCCATTTTCATATTCAAATGACCAAAACCACATCCTGGCAGTTACCTTAATAACCATAGCATCGGCAGGGACATTCCGCATTTGCTTAAAGCCATCCCAACCGTAAAAAAACATCATTAATACAAGGATCAGGGGTATAACCGTCCACAATATTTCAAGCGTTGTGTTACCGGTAATATTGCTTGGGTTAGGGTTCTTTTTCGCCCTGTATCTTACTACAAAGTAAATCATTGCCGCAGTTATCAGTAAAAGAAAGAACACTGAAATTGCTACAATAAATATGAAAATATTATCTGTTAATTCAATTATATGATTCATGTCATTCTTATCTGAAAGATAAATCGCTGAATGTTAATACCATTATTGTTATAAAAATAAGCAGGCAGACAAAAATAAAAACTTTAATAACCCTATTATCGAACTTAACATGCATAAAGTAAGTTACAACAAGAATTGTTTTTATCGTTGCAATAGTAAGCGCTGCAACAAGGGTAACGCTTCCCAGGTGTATCCCTGCAATAGTAACTGTTACCGCTGTCAGGGCAACAAGCCCCAGCCAGACCATAACATAGGTTCCGTAGCTTACTTCATGTGCGGCGTGAGTTTCAGTTGTAATATGTTCGCTCATTTAGTTTTTATTAATTCATTTTAAACTTCCGAATTTTAAAGATTTCGGAAGTTTTACGTGCTAATGTACCAGATAAAACAGCGGGAACAGGAATATCCAGATTAAATCGACCAGGTGCCAGTACAGCCCTGCATTTTCAAGCTTCTGGAAATTTGTGCTTGTGATTATATCACGTTTAATAAAATTTAATACGAAACCGATAAAGATCATTCCGATTATAACATGCAGGCCGTGCAACCCTGTCATGGTATAATAAAGACCAAAGTATATCACTTCACCGCTGGACATATTTTCAAGTGCCGGACCTTTCGGATAAATTCCGTTACCGATTTCATGGCTCCATTCAAAATACTTGTTAACCAGGAATGCCAAACCGCTTATTATAGTAAACCACAGAAGATTCATACATAGCCGCTTCTGTCCTTTTTGCAAAGCAGCAATTGAAAGAGCAACCGATAAGCTGCTTGTCAGCAGAATTATAGTATTTACTGCTCCGATGAAAGTATTCATTTCAGCAGCCGCTGCTACAAAGCCATCTGAGTAAGCAAAACGGTAGCCTGCATATAACACAAACAATCCCCCGAAAAGGAGCACTTCCGTGAAAAGGAAGAGCCAAATCCCCATTTTAGAGCCTTCATCATCCCTGTGAACATGTGGATGAGCGTGTTCCATCACCATTTCATGTTCACTCAATGTCTGACCTCCTCGGTAGTTTTCAAACCATCTCCGTCGT
The DNA here is from genome assembly GCA_036505135.1 of Ignavibacteria bacterium. Lineage (GTDB taxonomy): Bacteria > Bacteroidota > Ignavibacteria > Tepidaquicellales > OLB5 > DASXTZ01. The sequence goes on along the minus strand of DASXTZ010000442.1, from coordinate 3,298 downwards.
GATGTATTAATTCTTTGCTGGGATTCATAATATACGTTGGCCTATCGTGCACATATGGCCCGCCGGTAACAACAGGGATCTCATCGAAATTTTCAACCGGCGGCGGTGAAGGCACACGCCATTCAAGGGTTGTTCCGCCCCAGGGATTCATCGCGGCTTTTGGCCCTTTTAGCAGAGCATACAACATATTTCCAAGAATAATTAATATCCCGCTTACCAATATCCATGAGCCTACGGTTGATAAAATTTGCCAGCCCTGAAACTGAGGAAGGTAGTCATAATATCTTCTTGGCATCCCCATATAGCCCATAATGAACATCGGAAAATAAAGAACATTAAAACCTATTAGGAAAAAAGTAGTTCCTATAATTGCCACTTTTTCACTGTACATCTTTCCGAAAATTTTCGGGAACCAGTAATGCAGCGTTGCAAAAAATATTGTACCCATCCCTCCGAACATAACGTAATGGAAATGAGCTACAACAAAATAAGTATCGGTTACATGGATATCGGTTGCAAGTGTTCCTAGAACAAGACCTGTCAGTCCCCCGATAGAAAAAATAAATATGAACGCCAAAACAGAATAAAGAGGAGCGCTGAATTTTATTGATGCTTTATAAAGCGTTGCCACCCAGTTGAAAACCTTTACACCGGTTGGAATAGCAACTAAAAATGTTAGTAAAGAAAATACAACTCTGCCTGTATCGCTCATACCACTTACGAACATATGATGTCCCCAAACAAGGTATCCAATAATTGCAATGGCAAGGCTTGATATTGCAATTTGTTTGTAGCCAAATATGTCCTTCCTGCAAAATGTAGGAAGGATTTCCGATACAACACCCATCGCGGGAAGAATCATTATATAAACTGCAGGATGAGAATATATCCAGAACATATGCTGGTAAAGTATCGGGTCACCGCCAAGAGCAGGATCAAATACACCAATTCCTAATGCTCTTTCAAGAATGATCAATGCAAGCGTAATTCCAATTACAGGAGTTGCAAGAACCTGTATCCAGCTTGTAGCATACAATGCCCAGACAAATAGCGGCATCCTGAACCATGTCATTCCGGGTGCTCTCATCCGGTGAATAGTAACAATGAAATTTATACCCGTAACTATGGTAGAAAAACCAAGTACAAAAGCGGCTAAAGTTGTCATTGAGACGTTCTGAGCAGAACGAATACTGTATGGCACGTAAAATGTCCACCCTGTATCGGCAGCGCCTCCTCCTACAAATAATGATACAATTGCCAGAATCCCACCTGTCATGTACAGGTACCATGAAAACAGGTTTAGCCTTGGGAAAGCAACGTCTTTGGCCCCTATATGGATGGGCAAAATAAAATTCCCAAATACAGCAGGAACTCCCGGAATTATGAAGAGAAAAATCATTATTACCCCGTGAAGAGTAAATAACGAGTTATATGTCTGGGGCTTCATAATTGTTTCACCCGGCGTTAACATCTCAAGCCTCATCAATACACCAAGCATCATTGCTGCCAAAAAGAATACCATAATGGCGGAAAGATACAGCAGACCTATTCTTTTATGGTCTGTTGATAGAATCCATCCCAACAGCCCGCGGTGTTTTCCCCGGTATTGAAAAAAATTTACATCATTTGGTGATACTGCTAATGATTCATTAGCCATGTTAAATACTTCCTTTTCCGCCTGCGGCGGATAAGTTTACACTATTTTTTTTCTTTTTTAATGTCAAAATAAGTATGAAACCAATGATTGCCAAAAGTGTTGCTCCGCCTGCAATCCTTGTAATATTCAGAACATATTTTCTGCCCGCCGGGTCATAGCTGAAACATAGCTTCAAAAATTTATTAATCGTAGGTCCTGTCTTGCTTTCTGAAGCTTCAGTTAAAGCAAGCTTAACATCAAGAGGCAGAAAATCCACGCCATACAAATAACGGGCAATTTCGCCCTTCGGCGAAAGAATAGTTATAACAGCGCTGTGAATATAGTTCTCACCGTCTCTTTTATATCTGAAACCAACCGCGTCTGTTATTTTTGCAATTGATGCGCTATCACCGGTAAGAAAATGCCAGCTTTCCTCTGGAATCTTCTTTTTCATGTGGTCAATGTAATTGCTCTTTTTTTCCGATGCCATAATGTAATCTTCGCGCGGGTCAAAGCTTATTGTAACTATATTATAATCTTTACCCATTTCCATATCAAGCCTTTCGACCATCGCGGCAACGCCGTTCAAAAGCGGGCTGCATATTCCCGGACATCTGAAGTAAACCAGCGTGAGAATTGTCGGCTTATTTATAAGCTCTTTTAATGTTACAGCCTTTCCTGTCTCATCGAGAAAGCTTAAGTTTAACGGTATTTGCTGGCCAAGCTTTTCATCTATGCCAATTTCCTGTTTATCGGGCTCAGTCGCAATGGATTTATTGATATAAAGAGCAATTAGTAAAATAAAAATTATGTATTTAAGATATCTCACTATTTTATCCGAACAAATAAATTTCTCAAATAAGCATGAAGAAGGGAAAGCTCCCGCAGAGTTAAAGCATACGCTTTTGCCCTGAATCCGTTTTGGACGGGATTAGCCACAAAAATATCAACAAGAGATCTTTCATTATTATTCCATGTTGAATCTAAAGCAAGAACTGTTAATGCTTTAGTCAGGTTATTTGAAATACTCTTCAAAATTACCGCACCTGAATCAGTTTTATTATTCTTCACTTCTGCCATAAGGCTGTCTATTCTATGATCAAAAGCGCTTTTTTCCTGCAGTACTTTATTTATAGCCATATTAACCGGTATTTGGTTAGGCAGCTTGGCCCCAGTGCTTAACCTATATGTTTTATCAAGTTCTTTAAGCTCTTCCTCCGTATTTTTAGGATAGTTTTTTGTAAATGTTTCATGAATATAATGGATCAGCGCTATCCTGTCATCGGGCGGAAGATTTGCATAGCTTGCCATTCCTCTGTTTGTAATGCCTTCCTGAAGCGTTTTAAACATTTGAGAAAGCTTCGGCCCATTTGACCATCCTTCAAGGCTTGTGAAATTTCTTGGCTTTGGATTCAGATTAACCCCTGCAACGCCATCACCTTTGCCCTGCTCACCGTGGCATGTTACGCAATTTGTAGTAAAAAGGCCTTTACCTTTTTCCACCATTTCCGGGGTGGGATTTGCAAGCTTAAATATATCAACCGGCGGAGAAATTGTACCCTTAACCATTGGAAGTTCAGCCTGCAGGTTTGTTGTATCTTTGGGATATCTTAATGTATCAAGCTGAAGTTTTTCCTGCGCAAACTCCGGCAGCCGGCTGAT
>DASXTZ010000441.1:0-1789 GCA_036505135.1 Ignavibacteria bacterium | reverse complement strand
AAAGAAAAAAAGAATAAGAGTCCTGAATTTAATGTTACTGATAATACTAATGAAGATGGAAGCTTAAAAGTTCATAAGTATAAAATAAAATTTTCACCGGACATTATATACAGTAATGCAAGCTATTCAAGTTTTTACGGAGTACAGGGAATTGCCCAAATGGCATTCAGTGATGTGCTTGGGAATCATCGAATTTATGTTGCCACAAGCCTGGTTCTTGATTTAAAGAATAGTGATTATGCATTCGCTTATTACTACCTGCCAAAGAGAATTGATTATGGAGTCGAAGCATATCATTCTGCAAGGTTTCTTTTAATAGGAAGCGATTTTAACACTGCGCAGTTATACCGTTTCAGGCAGTATGGCGCAAATATTAACATGTCATACCCCATAACAAAATTTAAGAGATTTGATGCAGCATTATCCATTGCCCGCTTAACCAAAGAAAATCTTGATGACCCGTTAGTGCCGGAAGAAGCTCTTAATTTTGCATTACCTATAGTAAGTTTTGTGCATGATAATACGTTGTGGGGCTACACAGCACCAATAAGAGGAACTCGCTACAATTTTACATTTATGGGAACTCCAAAATTAGGAACAGGCGGCATAAGCTTCATTAGCGGAATTGGCGATTACAGAACTTATTTTGAACTGGCTGATGATTATAATTTTGTATTAAGGCTAAATGGAGGAATGAGCTACGGCAAGAATCCCCAGAAGTTTTACATAGGCGGAACAGAAAACTGGATAAACTATGAAGTACAGAGCGAAAACCTGCCAATAACCGAAATAAAAGATTTCGCTTTTTCAAGTCCGGTGCTGCCACTGAGAGGATATAATTATAACGTCCGTTCGGGTTCAAAATTTGCATTACTTAACGCTGAAATGAGGTTTCCTTTATTCAGATATTTAATATTTGGAGCGCTGCCGTTGGCGTTTCAGAATATACAGGGAGTATTATTTACAGATATTGGAACGGTTTGGAGCAATAATAAAGACCTTCAGTTATTCCACGAACAGAACGGAAGCATTGCAACAAAAGACCTGTTGATTGGTATGGGGATGGGAGCAAGAATATTCTTTTTATACTTTCCGTTAAAGTTTGATGTGGCATGGAGCTATGACCTGCAAAACTTTTCAATGCCGAAATATTATTTATCTATAGGGGCAGATTTCTAGGTGTAAGGTTCAATCGTTTTAAAAATTAGAGGGTTCCAAAATGGAACCCTCTTTTGTTATAACCTATATCCAATATCTGATAATCATATATTTAATAAAAAATACAATTATTGTGCCAGTGTATTTGAAACCTTATTTAATTTTTTTGTTTTTCTTTTTTGATAGACAGTAAAAGTAGAAAGCAAAGTGAGGTGAAAATGTCAAAAATCAAAAGAATTTTTTACATTAATAACGAGGGAAGGTCGGTAACAATTGAGGAGTCTCCTAAGAATATATATTCGTATCCTCATGAGGTTGTTGATAAAGGATACCGCGTATTAAAGGAACTTGAAACAGGAGAGATCCTTCCTGTTAATACAGTTTACTATAAAAACCTATACGTCGATACCATTTATTAATCTACATTTTTCAATAACTTCGGGACATTTGTGACCTGCCTAAGCTGACATTTGTGTCAAATTAATTTTTATGGCACTCTTGTGTCAAAAGAATTTTAATTATCCTTTATAAATAAATCAAATTTTATGCATATCTTTAGCACCGGATAATTATTATATTTGTGCTATACCTAAGGAGAATTTTATTGCGTATTACTTTTCCATAAATCAAG
>DASXTZ010000440.1:0-5230 GCA_036505135.1 Ignavibacteria bacterium | reverse complement strand
AAAGTGTCCTAATTTGTCATCCTGAACGAAGTGAAGGATCCCATAAGCATGGAAGACTACAACTCTAATGAGATTCTTCGCTGCGCTCAGAATGACAAAATAGGATATTAAAAAAGCCCCGGATATTTCTACCCGGGGCTTATTAATCTAAAAAGATAACGAGAGCCTTCGCTATGCTCAGGATGACTTCGTTACTTAATCAGCAGCATCTTCTTTGTTTCTTTGTAATCACCGCTCTCCAAGTTGTAGAAGTAAATACCGCTTGCAAGATTGGATCCGTCAAAGTTAACGTCGTAAAGTCCTGCTGTCTTGTACTCATTTACCAAAGTTGTTACAACCCTTCCAAGAATGTCATAAACAACAAGCCTGGTCATTCCGGGTTTCGGTAAACCATACTTAATTGTTGTCTGCGGGTTGAACGGATTTGGATAATTCTGGCTTAACCTGTAGGTGAACGGAACTTCAATTGTCTGAATTCCGCCAACGGGGCAGGTATAAGAAATAACCATTGCCCACTGTTTCAGGTAACCTGAATCGCCGCCAACGCCATCAGTTATTGTTAATACCCAGAGACCATTGGGGTTGCCAGTGAAAGCAGTCAATGGAGATTCCGGCCTGAATGAACCTGTGAACGGAGCAGTGCCTGCGCTTATCGGTGTAGCAGCAGAATCATCCAGTATTGTCCCGATAAAGTTATCGCCTGAGCCGCCTCTGTTGGTTATTAATGCAACTGTTGTTGCGCTATGGGTTAGTGTAAATGCAAGGTCACTATCCCATGTGTGCAGTGCTGTATCAATTCTAACATTAACATCACAAATTGTGCATGCTTGACCAATTGAAGTGACATTTATGGTATCCCGCATTGTCGAAACATCTGGAATTGGCTTGGTAAAGCCGTTATTCCTAGTCAGGGTATGTCTTTGTCCGCACGTTGCGACCGGGCAAAGAGTATCAGTTAAAATATTAACATCCGGTACCGAATACGGAGGCTGAAGCTGATTCAAACCTGATGCAACTACCCATTTCCATACCCCTGCGCTGGTACTTGCGCTGCCATAAAAAGCTTGCATTCTAGGAGCTGGAATAGGCGGCTGTGCAGTCCATGTGTTGCCGCGGTAAACATAGCATTCAGTTCCGGAAGTAAATCCTGCTGGTGAACCGGGGCCAATTATAACACTGGTGCATCCCCATACATCGGCGTCAAACCTGTGCCTTGCAGTGCCGGGATAATTTGTGCCGGTTGTCCAGGTAATGGTTGACCTATCTGACTGGCTGATAACGCCTCTGTATACAATGTTCGAAAGACCGCCGGAATATGTGGTTCCACCGCATATTACAAATATTGTATCGCCAAGAATTGCAGCACCATGTCCTGACCTTGCTGCCGGCAACGGGGTTGCTGCCCTGTATCCGGAAACCCTGTTATACAGCCATACATTTGCAGTTGCTGCAGATGTTCCGTTGCTAAGACCGCCGATTACATATATCAATGAATCCTGGTAACCTTCGCATTCAGCATCTGCTGAAGTGTTCGGAAGGTTTCTTCCGGCTGTCCATGTATTGCTTGGAACATGATACCTGCCAACATTATTCAGCATCGATGTAAATGCGCCGCCATCTCCGATACCGCCCATTAAATAAAGCGTATCCCCAAGCCTTACGAGCATGCCGTAAAAGTTATCAGGTGTCGTTGAAGGTGCACCTAATGTCCAGGTGTTTGTTGATACGTTATAAATATTGAGCAGGTTTGTATTGTTTCCTGTCCCGTCAACATCACCGCTTGAACAATACAGCCATGTTACTTCGCCTAGCTTGTAGGTTGCAGCTTCTCCATGATACCTTGTGGGTGCCGGGAAAGGTGCTCCCAAGCTCCAGGTTGGGGCATCAAACTGGGGAGGTGTGTATACAGGAGTTGTTGGCTGCTCAATAGGTCCCCCATTATTGATATACTCAACAATTGACGCGTTGTCATTCCAGCCCCGTATCATAAATCCACCAACTGCGATTAATAATACTAAAGCGGAAGCAATAAACAGTTTCTTTTTCTGCATTACTTTCTCCTTAAATTTTTTGGAAAAATGTGTTAATTAAGTGAAGCATTATATATATTTTTCTCTTGTTTGTCAAGTGAATGTTTTAGTCAAATAATTAAGTTATTTGCCAAATTTCATTCCAAATTATGGAATCGACTTTTTGTTCTTATTAATATTAATTGCAATTCTATATATAACGACGCATTAATGAAGAGAGATATTCTTATTCCCATTGATAATAATGCTAATATTAGCGCCGATTTCTACAATAGTAATGAAGATGCTGCTCCCCTTATTATATTTGTGCATGGATTTAAAGGATTCAAAGATTGGGGAGGATTTCCCTTCCTGCTTGAAAAACTTTCAACTTCGGGTTATTCAGCTGTAAGCTTCAATTTCAGCTTCAATGGTGTAAGTAAGGAAAATCCTACAGAATTCACCAGGCTTGATCTCTTTGCACAAAACACATTTTCACGGGAATTAAAAGAGCTTGGGCTTGTTATTGACCACTTCTACAGTAAATCTAATCACTATAGAATAGATAAGAACCGGATAGCTCTTATTGGCCATTCAAGAGGAGGAGGAATTTCAATACTTAAAGCTTCATCGGATAAAAGAATAAAATTCCTGGTTACACTCTCATCTGTTTCCGGCTTTGACAGATATTCAGATAAGCTAAAACAGCAATGGAAAAAGCATGGTTATATAGAAGTTGAAAATGCCAGAACCAAACAAATGATGAGAATGAATGTTTCAATGCTTGAGGATATCGAAAAAAATAGGGATAGGCTCGATATAGTATCTGCAATTTCAAGATTAAAAATTCCCGTTCTATTAGTTCACGGCAGGGAAGATCTTGCAGTTAAGCATACAGAAGCCGAAGAGCTGTATAATAACTCCGATAAAAAACTTACCGAATTATTTTTAGTAGAAAACACGGGGCATACATTTGGCGTGGTGCATCCGTTTGAGGGTACTACAAAGCCTTTTGAAACTGTAATTGAAAAAATTAAGCGTTTTTTAAAAGCTCATTTATAGGACTTGCCAAATTTTTCTTTTAATTTAGCGGCAACGCTTGGGGGAACAAAATTACTTATATCACCTTTATAGGCCGCTATTTCCTTTACAAGAGTTGAACTTATATAAGAATATTTTTCATTGGGCATTAAGAAAACCGTTTCCACTTTCGAAGAAATTTTTCTGTTTGTTAGCGCCATTTGAAATTCATATTCAAAATCTGATATCGCCCTTAATCCGCGAATAATAACACCGGCATTTTTCTTCTCGGCATATTTTACAAGAAGCCCGTTAAAAAAGTCTGCTTCAACATTTTTTAATTTAACCGCAGCCTTTTTTATCAGCTCTATTCTTTCATCAATACTGAACAGCGCTTTTTTTGAAGAGCTTTCGGCCACGGAAATAATTACCTTATCAAAAATTTTAGCAGCCCGTTCAAGCACATCAATGTGCCCAAAGGTCAAAGGGTCAAATGTTCCGGGATATATGGCTGTTTTCTTATTCATCTTTCGAAGAAAAAATCTTAAAGCCGGTAGTGCCCACGGTTCTGCTTATAACATCAAACCGGTTTGTATCATACAGCAATTCACAATCAGCCGGATGCTCTAAAACAAATATACCAAAATTAATATCAAACACCTTGCTCAGTAACACTTCATATTTTGTGAACTGGTAAGGAGGATCGGCAAATATTAGATCATAGGAGAACGATCTGTTTTGACCTAAAAAACTGATAGCATTATTGCAATATAAACGTATATGCTGTTCAACTTTAAGCTCTTTTGCAGTTTTTTCTATTAATTTTATTTGTTTATCCGATATTTCAACAAAATCACAGCTTGCGGCTCCTCTGCTTAAGGCCTCAAATCCTAGTGAGCCAGAACCTGCAAAAAGGTCAAGGCAGCTTATACGGTCGAAATCAATTATGTTATTAAGGACGTTAAAAAGAGATTCTTTAGCCCTGTCAGAGGTAGGTCTGTATCCTCCTGTGTTTTTTTTAACAGAACTTTTAAAATCGGCAGGGCTGGAATACACTCTTCGGGATTTATATTTTCCGGCTATTATCCTCAAGATTAATTTCTCGTGAAGCTTCTTAATGCTGCACCACAGGATGCTGCAAACTTATATGCATTTTTACGCAAATTATCATCGTTTAAAAGCTGCTGGACAGCATTAATTCCGTTAAACGGATTGATTATTTCCACAGGTACTTTATCAAGCTTTCTTATTGCCTCAACTGTATTTTCCTTTATGTTATCACCATACAAATAAATTGCTTCTGTACCTGCTGTTTCGGAATTATTATCAAATATCGAGTTAAGCTTTTTTACAACACTAAGATTAAACTCTATATCTGAACCGTACCGGGAATACATATAATTTTTGTATTTCATGTTATGAATATAACCGTAATCTACCCTGCCCTTTTTTAGTCCCACAATTAACACCTTCTTATTTTCAATTTGTTTCCCGTAACCTGTTCTAAATGAGTACTCTGCGGAAAAATGGTCTATATCGATCAGCTTTAAGTTCAGATTGCACATTCTGAATATTCTGTTAATAAATTCCAATGTATTTTTGTGAACAGCAATAATTAAAAACTCGTCCGAATCTTTGCACGGCATATTGCTATTTAGCCTGTACGTATTAACAATAAATTCATTATAATTATCAGGAAAGTAATTAGAAAGCTCCCAATAAATTTTTGAATTCATTGATTGTTTCCCTTCAGAGTAGTCAACCGGCAGAGTAAGCATAAAAGCCTGTGATGTGCCAATTGTGAGTGCAGCTTCCTGCGTATTTAATTTTTGCTTATTAATGTAATTTTGTATCTCGCTTGCAATATTAGTAAGGTATTTTTGATTTGCTTTATGTTTATAAAAGCTGTCTTCAAAATCAAAATTTACTTTCCTGCTTTCTACATGATGAAGCCTATAAGACCCGTTATCTTCAGATAGCTCAGCAAAATAAATTTTGTTATCCGAAAATGATATTCCTAGGTTTGTATTCAATAAGTCACCCGTTTATTACAAAATTATACTATAAGTTGAAACCAATCAACGGTAATTATTCAACTGTTATGTATTGGCGCAGCTTTGCAAATTTTTTCTCACCGATACCCTTTACTTTCATTAATTCTTCGATCTTTTTAAAACCATTATTTTTTTCCCTGTAGTCAA
>DASXTZ010000439.1:0-7536 GCA_036505135.1 Ignavibacteria bacterium | reverse complement strand
CGAGCGATGAATCCACAAGCATGTATAATCTTGATTTCGAGGAAATCAGGCGCGCACCGGGCGCTGTAGAAGACATATCACGCATGGTACAGGTTCTTCCGGGTGTTTCGGCCGCAAATGACCAGCGCAATGACCTGATTGTCCGCGGCGGCTCTCCTGCGGAAAATCTTGTTATAATAGATGGAGTCGAGGTGCCGAATATAAACCACTATCCTACACAGGGTTCTACAAGCGGGCCAATTGGGATGATAAATGTAAAATTTATTTCAAATACGGATTTTTCTACCGGGGGTTTTTCAGCAAGGTACGGCGATAAGCTTTCTTCAATACTTGATATTTCTTTTCGTGAAGGATCAAGAAAAAGTTTTTTGACGGATATTAACCTTTCTTCAGCAGGCTTTGGATGTGTATTTGAAGGGCCTTTATTTTCAAAAAAAGGTTCATTTCTTATTTCAGCCAGAAAAAGCTATTTGAATTTAATAAGAGGAGCTATAAGGCTTGCCGCCGTTCCCGATTACTGGGATTTTAATCTTAAAGCCGTTTATGACGTAAATAAAAACAATAAGCTTACCTTAATTGGTATTGGCGGCCTGGATTATATAAGCTTTGAAGGCGACGCCTCTGATGTTTCGGATGATAATCCTTACGGAAAAGCCAAGGGTAACCAAAAGCAATTTGCTATCGGAATGAACTGGAAATCATTGTTTAAAAGTGGATATGTAAGAACTGTGCTTTCGACAGCAGGAAATTATTATAGGTATGATAATCATGATTTAAGAACAGATGAGCTGATATTCAATAATGATGCATTCGAATCTGAATCACATTTAAAATCTGAGTTATTTTTCCAGCTGAATTCCCAAAATAATGTTATAGTTGGGGCCAGTGGTAAATATATAGATCTAAGAAACAAACTTTTCCTTCGGTCTGATACAACAATGTTCGGTGACCCGTTGCCGGAAATTAATGTTGATGTAAAAGACAAGTATTACAAAGCTGCAGCATTTGCCCAATATACCCTAAAGCTCATTAAAGATAAACTAATATTTAATGCAGGCGTGCGGTATGATTATTTTTCAGGAATTACAAATAAGCACGTCATTGCTCCGCGTTTTGGTTTTAGCTTTAAAATAACTCCCGTAACAACATTGAGCGGCTCATCGGGAATCTATTATCAGTCACCTGAATATCTTTGGATTACAACAGATCCCGGTAATGAAAATTTAAATTACGTTAAAGCCATTCATTACATCGCAGGTATCGAACATCTTTTTACACCGGAGTTAAGATTTTCAGTTGAGGCGTATTATAAAGATTATTCGAATTACCCTGTCAGCATAAAGGTGCCGACTTATGTTTTAATTAATGGCGGCACCGAAAATGGTCCAAATTTTGTGGGACCGGCCACGAGCGGGGGATACGGATATATAAAAGGTGTCGATATTTCCTTCCACAAAAAGTTAACCGGAAATGGATTTTATGGAATGCTGAATTATTCGCTTTCCGAAAGCAGGGTTACGGCGCTTGTTGGAGGCGAAAAGCCCGGCAGCTTCGATTACAGGCATAACCTCACAATTATAGCGGGATACCAGATAACCGATGACTGGCTTGTTGGGCTAAAATTTCGCTACACTACGGGCAGGCCGTATACTCCGTTCGATATTACGGCTTCCACAATTGCAGGACGGGGAATTGCCGATTTTAATAACTTCAACGGTGCAAGGTTTAAAGATTACAACAGGCTCGATATCCGGGTAGATAAAAAATGGAATTTTAAGCACTTAAGCATAGTATCTTATGTGGAACTGCAGAATGTATTTAATACAGAAAATGTTTACACACATTTCTGGAATGAATATAAAAATGTGCAGGGCACAATATACCAATGGGCTTTTTTACCTGTGGGGGGATTTAGTATACAGTTTTAGTAAATGCTTTTAGTACTCATCTGATGACTTTAAGTCATCTGATGACTGTATCAAATGCTGTCTCCCTATTCACGGTAGGAGAAATTGCTATAAGAATTGTCATTTTTAAAGTTTTTTCAGCACTTTTCGAATTAATCAAGTTAAATTTTAAGGCTATATAGTTTATATAGTTAGTTAGTTTTAGTAAATACCCTATGCAGTAAATAAGGGAAAACTGGGTTTTAAGTGTAATTTAAGATATCCTGCTTAATCCGATTGTTTTAGGACTTGCCCTGCGGCTATCTTTGTATCACTAATTGAGTAGGGAATTTATAGCGGAAGGTTTTAATAAATCTTTTAAAATGGAGTATTGTAAAATGAGAGCTATAAAATCCAAGACAAGCATGAAGCAATTGACAGTAACTTTTTCAATGCTTCTTTTTTTATTTCTGGCTGCAGACAACGTTTATTCCGGGCAAAAACCCGATAAAGACGGCGAAGGCGCATCGGTGAACACTATTGCTTCATCACAGGTGGGATACGATGTTATGCAGAGCGCTCCCGTTAAATATGACAGGAATACTTTGTTAAGCTATTCAATTCCTTTTCCAATGGATGTAGAGATAAAGCTGTTTGATAACGCAGGCATGGAATTAAAAACCTTGGTTCGTGAAGAGCAATACGAAGGTACTCATAATATAAATTTTAATTCAGCTAACCTGAGGGACGGGGTATATTTCTACCAGCTTACAATCGGAAGTTATACAGAGACAAAGAAAATAATGCTGGTCAATTAGAATCTGAAAAATTTTAAATAGTTTGCCTGGATTTATATTATATAAATTAAGGGCTCGTGCAGGATTTTTTTACTATCTCTTTGCGGCCCTTTTTTTGCTTTTGAATACTACAATCAGCTCTCAGGTAGCTCAAGAGTGGCTTGCTAGGTATGATGGCAATCCCAGTTTTGATGACTATGCTTCCTGTATGACTATCGATGGTTCAAACAATTTATATATTGGCGGGGGCATAGTTACTGCAGAAAATAATGATTTAGTTATTCTAAAATACAGCCCTTCAGGACAGCTATTATGGAGCAGAACATTTAATGGCGGGTTTTCACATTGGGACGAAGCTGTAGATATTTTATTTTGTCCTTCCACCTCATCTATAATAGTTACAGGATTTACCGAATATCAAAATACTTGTTTCGATATTGTTACATTAAAATACAGCTTACAGGGAGAGCTTCAGTGGGTAAAAATATATCATCACCCTGGAAGCGTGAGCAATAAACCTAAAGGACTAAAAGCTGACGGGGCCGGTAATATTTATTTAACAGGATTTACATGTCAAAGCCAGGCGGATTTTTTGACAATTAAATATGACCAGAACGGAACATTGTTATGGGCAGATACATATTCAGGTATCATTAATAATAGCATTGATGAATCCTGCGGTATATTTATATCTGAGTCGGGAAATATTTATATAACCGGCGGCAGCAGCGGTAATCCGCAAAATTTGGGATCTTTGGATTTTGCCACCATTAAATATAGTTCAAATGGAGCCAGACAGTGGATAGCCAGATATGATGGTGAAGTAAATAAAAATGATGTTCCGGCAAACCTTGTTGTAGATTCTCAGGAAAATGTTTACGTTGCGGGAAAATCGCAAATTGATCCGTTAAATTCTAACTATGAATATATAGTTATAAAGTATAACGGTGGAGGAACTACTGAATGGACAGACCATTACAGAAATTCTTCAAGTTCTGAAGCGATGGCATTAACTGTAGACGATCAAAATAATATATATGTAACAGGCAACACAACACATTCTTCGCAAAGCACTGATTTTATAACTGTAAAATACAATCCCGCCGGTGAAAGATTATGGTTGAGCTATTTTAATAATATGTATAACAATTGGGATATACCCGAAGCTATTGCGGTAGATAACCAATACAATGTTTATGTTACAGGAAGAGGAGGCGGTTTCTCGTGGCTCTATCCCGATTACAATACGGTAAAATACAGTTCTGCAGGTATTCAATTATGGTCAATGAATTACAATGCTGTCAGGGGCGATTCGCCTGTAGATATAGTTGTAGACAATAACTATAACGTTTATGTCACCGGTTGGAGTACATTAAACGAGCAGGATATATTAACTATAAAATATTCTCAGCTTACGGGAATTCGGCCGGTTTCAAATGAAATTCCGATGGGATTTGAGCTGCAGGATAATTATCCCAATCCGTTTAATCCGGCAACACATCTGAGATTTGAGATTCCTGAATTGAGATTTGTGAACCTGAAGATTTTCGATGCGCTTGGCAAAAATATTACAACTCTTGTAAATGAAAATTTAAAACCGGGAAGATATGAAGTTACCTGGGATGCTTCTAATTATACCAGCGGGGTATATTTTTACAGGTTAACTGCGGATAATTACACAGATACTAAAAGAATGATCCTTATAAAATGAAGTATCTATAGTTATTAAGCGAGAATAAAAAAAACGGGATAAAACCCGCTTTTTTAATGACCTTTCCCTTTGAAGGTTGTCAGGGATGTTTATTTAATTAAAACCATCTTTTTCGAAGCTTTGTAGTCTCCGGCTTCAATTGTATAAAAATAATTTCCACTGGATATGTTTGAGCCATCAAATGTAACATTATAATAACCGGCGTTTTTAGTTTCGTTAACCAGAGTTTCCACAAGCCTGCCGAGTGCATCATAGATTTTTAATTGTACCAACACGCCATGGCGTGTTCCGACATTTGGGATAGAATAATTTATTATTGTAACAGGATTAAATGGATTGGGGTAATTTTGCGAAAGGCTGAAAATATCGGACGTCCTTGCAGTAATATTACCTCCATTAAAGCTGCAATTGGAAATAGTTACACCGGTAGAATTTCTATCCGTTTGGCTGAATACAATGGGAGTTTCGGTGTAATTAAATATGCAGTTTTTAATTCTTCCCAAAGCATTGCCGCGTATTTCTATTCCGCCCCAGTTACCTTTTTGCGAAGTAAACGTAACAGCTGCAGTCACATCGATCTCTGCACCATTCTTAATAATAATTTTCTTACCCTCGCCCATTAGAATTTTGCATGAATAAGGTATTACTAACTTGCCCCCTTTTTCAATAATAATATCATGATCAATCTTTAAGCCATTTGCATCGCCGTTAAGGTAAACAATGTGGTCAATATTTACAGATGCGGCAACCAGAAGAAATTCCCAAACCCCTCTTCCAAATGTAGCAGCCCTGACCCTGCCGGAAAGAGGATTATATTCAAGGTCTGTAACTACAACATGGGGCAAGCCGGGACCAATCTCATTCCACGTTCCCCCGCCATTGGTCGTACCAAGAACACCAACGTCAGTTCCTATGATAAAATTTTTAGTATCATTGTATACTATAACAAGATCATTAACCGGGATATCAGGAAGATAACCGCTTAAATCAGCCCAGTTATTACCTCCGTTTGTGCTTCTGAAAATATGGCCGGGCATTCCGGGTGTTAAGGCTTCAAATCCCGATAAAGTAATGTAAACTAGATTTTTATCAGCCTGGTCTATTTCGATATGGGTAATATACCTGTTTGGAACCTCGCCTGAGGTGTTATTTAATTTTTCCTGCCAGCTGATACCGGCATCGGTTGATTTATACAGCTTCTGATTAATATATGGCCACGCATAACCTCCTGTTGATAAAAATATCACTTCAGGATTTGATGTGCTGACAGCTAAATTTTGAGGGGATTCATTTACATTTATACCGCTTCCTATTTCCTGCCAGCTTCCCCCTTCATCGCTGGTGCCAAATATTTTAATCAGGATTCCATTAGGAGTGGATATCCTCCTGGCAGTGTAAAAAGTTTCAATTAACGTAAATCTGTTTAAGCCCGAAGCTATTGGCGGTATCCAATCATTCTGCGAGTCCCAGACACTTGAAGGAGGCAGAAAATTAGGTATAAAAGAAACTCCTGCATTATTTGACCTTATAATGGGCGGCGGCAAACCGTTAGAATAATTGCCAAAACCGCCGAATATTAAATTCGGATTGATTTTTGAATATACTACACTAGTCCCGTCATTACCCCCTAATACATCTCTCCAGTCATCAGAATTTTGAAATTTACTTTGAAGACCATTATCCTGTGAGCCGCCAACAATTATTTCAGTATTAAAAGGAGATGATGCGATGCGGTAAATCTGGGTCAGTGATAATTGTGAATTCAGATTATCCCACACCCGTCCGGTACCGCCATTGGTAGAACCATATATTCCTCCATCTGTGCCAAGTATTATATGATTTGCATTATTTATATCCAGGTCCATGTTTTGCATATCAGTATGGTTAGGCGTAATTGCAGTAAAGCTCTGGCCGCCATCAGTCGATTTCCAGAGATTAACCAATCCAACGTAAACGATGTCACGATTTTGGGGGCTGACGTAAATAAACATATCGTACCATGATTGATAAGCATCGCCTCCAATACAGTTACAGTTTAATGATAAAAAACCGGCTCCTTCAGTAAAACTAAGCCCGCCATCATTCGAGACATAAACAACGGCATTAATAGAATTGGGCGAGCAGCTTCCGGGACTGCATATTGATGACTTGTGAGTTAAAATATAAAGCCGGCTTGCATCATAACTACTGATTGCAATATGGCTTCTACCGTTAACTTTTATATCAGTACGCGGAGCTCCAAAGGTTGCTCCTCCGTTTGTTGAAATTCTGTAGCCAACACCTTTTTCCCATATAAATTCACTGCTTTCATCCGGTCCTATCATATAGGCCATATTTCCGTTCGGCGAAAAGACTATATCGTTACAAATCCTGCCTTCAAGTACCGGATCAGGGGCAACTCTGTTAAGCCACGTTTGGCCATAATCGGTACTTCTGTATAAGCCCGCCTGATATGAGATATTAGTATGATTTGTCCCGCAAGCGGCTACAATCTCATTGGGGTGTCCCGGCCTTACTACTATTCTTGAAAAATATGTTGGATTTTGAGGCAGGTGATCGTCATTAATTTTGATCCAGGTTTCACCGTTATCAACCGATTTATAAAGACCATCGCCATAATAACAGAAATTAAAACCTGCATGTGATTCCCCTGTGCCATAATAAACGTTTTCGTATTGCCCAAGCGAATTTTGGCCAATTGCTAAAGCCCCCGATGATAAAGAAGAAATAAAATCGGTTTTAGCAACCCATGTTGCTCCTCCATCCAAGGATTTCCATACGCCGCCATCGGCACCGGCAACAAAAATTGTCATACCGGAAGCATCGCCCGGATTATACTTAAGCGAAGAAATCCTTCCGGAAACCATTTGGCCGAAATATGCGGGAGCCGGACCTATACACTTCCAGTTTTCATTGGGCGAAAGATATCCCTGGGAGCTGGCTAAATTTATATATTGTTTAACTCCATTATTATATGAGCCTTGTGGCACGGTAGAATTAGGAAAAGCTCTTTGATTATAAAACCATTTCATCCTATTCACTTGAATACTATCGGAATCCCAGCTTCTGTATTCTTGGGCTAATAATTGATTAGAATTTTGTAATAAAATTAATATACCTGGAAAAATCAGCCCGGCCAATT
>DASXTZ010000438.1:0-10833 GCA_036505135.1 Ignavibacteria bacterium | reverse complement strand
GACCTTTCTTCCATAATCTAAATTTCATTTCAATTTGAAATGAATATCCGTTTGAACGAATTGAATCCAGGTCAATCGCTTTCAATACACTTACCTTGTAACACATAAATCCGGCAGTAACATCTTTAACAGGTAAAAATGTTATCATTCTGGTATAATAACTTGCACCTATGCTTATTATTAACCTGCTCAAGGGCCAATTTACAACAGCTATACCATCAATATATCTTGAACCTATTACTAAATCATATTTTTCTATTTTTTCTAAAAATTGAGGAATAGAAGCCGGATCATGCGAGAAATCAGCATCCATTTCAAATACATAATCATAGTTATTTTCGATAGCGTATTTGAATCCTGAAATATATGCTGTCCCCAAGCCCATTTTGGAAGGTCTCTCTATTATCTTGACACGGTTACTAGAAATAGCTTTGACCAGATTTGCAGTTCCATCAAAAGAGTTATCATCTATGACAAGTATATCAACTAAAACAGATTTATAATCCTGCTCAAATATCTCGTTTATCAATTTGACGATATTATCGGCCTCATTATAAGTCGGTATTATTATTAAAGCTCTTTTCAATCCTGCCTTTTATTAAATTCTGTAATCTTTTCACAGATATAATTGATTTGTTCATCTGTTAATTCAGTATGCATAGGCAATGATATAATGTCCTTTGCAATATTTTCACATACAGGGAAATCGCCTTCTTTGTAATGATATTTATATGCTTTTTGCAAATGGAGAGGGACGGGATAATAAATCATCGAAGGAATGCCAAATTGCGCCAAATAGCTTTGAAGTTTATCTCTGTTTTTCACTCTTATTGAATACTGATGGTAAATATGCTTTGCTTGAGGTATTTCGTATGGAGGCTCATATAAATCGATTAACCTTTTAGTATATTTTCCCGCTGCTTTTCTTCTTTCTTCGCAGTATTGATCTAAGTACCTCAGTTTAACGTTTAATACGGCTGCTTGAATTGAATCTAACCTGCTGTTTACACCTAAAATTTCATGAAAATATTTTTTTCTGGAACCATGTGATGTTATCATTTGTATTTTATCAGCAATTTCCTCATTATCAGTGGTTAACATACCTGCATCCCCATAGGCCCCCAGATTTTTGCTTGGATAAAAACTTATACAGCTAATGTGGCCAATTGTACATACTTTTTTATTTTTATATTCTGCCCCAAGAGCCTGTGCCGCGTCTTCAATAACAAATAGGTTATGCCTTTTAGCAATATCCATAATCCTATCCATTTCAGCAGGCTCACCGTAAAGGTGCACAGGCATTATTGCTTTTGTTTTGGATGTTATTTTTTCTTCAATCTTCGATACATCTATGTTATATGTATTTTTATCAATATCCACATAAACTGGAATAGCCCCAAGCAAGGCAATTGTTTCTGTTGTAGCAACAAATGTAAATGGAGTCGTAATTATTTCATCACCGGGATTAACCCCAATTGCCATCATAGCAATTTGCAAAGCATCAGTTCCTGAAGCACAACCTATTGCAAACTTACAATTAAGATAATTTTCAATATTATTTTCAAACTCCTTAACGATAGGGCCCCGAATAAATTGAGAGGAATCAATTACGTTTTGTATTGCTTTATCTATTTCAGGTTTAATTTTTAAATACTGGCTATGAGTATCAACCATCTTTATATTCAAATTGTTCACTTTATTAATGACCTTTCATTAAAATTACTACAAGAATTGTATTAATCATAATCTTAAAATCAAGTTTTAGAGACATATTTTCAATATAATAGAAATCATATTGTAATTTTTCTTTAACATCATCAAAACTTGAATCATATTTATGCTTCACCTGAGCCCAGCCTGTAATTCCTGGTTTAACAGCCATCCGTTTATAGTAATATGGTATTTCTTTTTTTAAAATTTCAACAAAATGCGGGCGTTCAGGACGCGGCCCAACCAAGCTCATTTCATTTCTGAGAACGTTGTACAGTTGTGGTATTTCATCAATATACAGTTTTCTAATAATTTTTCCAATTTTTGTAATTCTTGGATCTTTTTCGCCTGCCCATTCAGGTCCATACTCTTCGGCGTCTTTATGCATAGTTCTGAACTTATACATTCTAAATATTTTTCCTCCCCTTGATACTCTCCTTTGCACATAGAATACAGAACCCGTAGAGGTCATTTTGATTAAAAAAGTAATGATAATCCAAAACGGTGAAAAAAAAGCAATAAGAAAGAGAGAAACCATAATATCAATTACCCTTTTTGTGAGCCTTGCGCCATACGGCATAATTTCAGGAGTTACCTCAATAAGAGGAACACCATATAGCTGATTTGTTTTAACCATGCCGCTTACAATTTCATAGGTATCCGGCAAAATTTTGAGATTTACTTTATCCTGAGGACAATTTCCAATAATATCAAGAAGTTTTTCTTTTTCATTTTTTTCAAGGGCAATCAAAATTTCTTTAATATTATTTTTTTCTATTATTTCAGCTAAATTGCTTATTTTCCCAACTGTTTCATATTTTATGGCAATGGCACCATTTGTAGAAATAAATCCAGTTACTTTATAGCCCAATTGAGGGTACCTGCTGATGAGTGAATTTAGCTCCAGGCCTCTTTCGCCAGTTCCTATTATCAGGGTTTGCCTCAAGCCTATTCCTTTTTGTAGCATGCTCATCTGGATACTACGAATCAACACCCTTCCGAATCCTACACATACAACCATTAAAGTCCAGTATATTAAAATTAAAAATCTTGACGTAGCCTGTGCATTTGATATTGCATCGTCCAGAAATATTACGAAAAATAAAATAAAACACCCTATTGAGATTGCCTTTAAAGCAGATGAAAATTCATCAAACCTTGATCTGGCGAACCAATACTGATAAAGGCCAGCAAACACAAAAACAATTAACCAATAAAAATATATAGCAATGCTTGGAAGAATAACAGAGGTAGGAGAAGAAACGGGAATCCATCCTGATTCAACTCTAACCATATAATAGATTACCCAAGCAGTATTTATAAAGAAGAAATCTGAGATAAATAATAATATATATTCAATTCTTTTTGACAAATCCTTTAAGAAAGCTCGTCATTGAGTGAATTCAATACAATTCATATTCGACCTAGTCCTTTGTCATTTCATTATATATCCATATGTATGTTTTTTCCATACCGGTTCTTAATGAAATGTTAGGTTCCCATCCTAGTAATCGTTTTATTTTTGTATTGTCACTATTTCTTCCGTTAACACCTTTTGGCGCATTAAGATTATAAACTCTTTTTAATTTAATTCCGGCAATGTCCTCAACAATATCGACAAGTTGATTAATTGTTACAAGTTCATTACTTCCAAGATTAAGCGGCTCAATTACTTCACTATTCATTAACAAATTAAGTCCTGTCAAACAATCGTCAATATACATAAAGCTTCGTGTCTGATTTCCGTCACCCCAAATTTCAATTTCGTTATTATGCGTAAATTTTGAATTAATAACTTTTCGACAAATCGCCGCCGGCGCTTTTTCTCTACCTCCATCATAAGTTCCAAATGGGCCATAAACATTATGGAATCTGTAAACTCTTGTGTTCAGGCCAAAATCTTCCCTGTAATGTCTGCACATCCTTTCACTGAATAATTTTTCCCAGCCATAACCATCCTCCGGCATAGCCGGATAAGCATCTTCTTCTTTTAGAGGTACTACATCAGTATTTTTCTGTTTATCTGCATTATATACACAGGCCGAAGATGCGTAAAAATATTTTTCAATTCCAAAGTCATGAGCGATTTTTAATAAATGCGTATTGATTAAAACACTCATCATACATAACGCTTTATTATTTTCTATAAAACCTATACCCCCCATATCTGCCGCAAGATTATAGACAATTTTAGAATTTTTTAACGAAATCTCACAAGAACTCAATAAACGAAGATCGTATTGTAAATTCTCAACATCATTAAATATCTGATACCACTCGTTGAATGGTTTGATATCTACAGCACGGATATCAGTATAACCTTCATTTCTCAGATGACGAACAAGATGACCTCCAATGAAACCACCGGCACCACATACTACCACTTTTTTATCTTTCATGTTTTTTTTACAAATTTATTAATTATATTATAATATTTACCTGCTGCATTTACCAGAGTAAAATGTTTTTGCAGATATTGAAAAGCATTCATTCCCATTTTTGAAACAAGTAATGGGTCATCCATAGCTTTTAAAATTGTTCCAACTCCTTTATCACTATCCCCATTTTCTATAACAAATCCTATGTTATTGGATATAATCATTTCTGCCATTTCGCAATTTTTAGGACAAATTGCAAAAATAGCTTTTCCTGCTGCCATAACACCCAATAATTTCGAAGGATAACATACCCTTTCCTGTCCCGGAAGTTGAGCAACTACACCCAAATCGGCCATAGCTAAGGAGTAGGGCAGAATATCTTTATTTACGTATGAACTAACATATATATTACTAAGTCTCAGATTATTTTGATATTCCAAAACTGTTCTCTTTTTCTGGCCTTCGCCAATAAATTGAAATATAATTTTATCATTATTGGATAATTTTCTAGCAATTTCCAATATCGTTTCAATATCATGAAATCTGGCCAAATTTCCAGAATATTGTATGACGAATTTATCAATAACATTCAATCTTTGAGCCTCAATAGATTCGGATTTTGGATATGGTTTAATAATTCTATCATCTGACCATATGTGAATAATTTGAGTTTTATCACGAAACGTTTTCTCATGTTTATGTCCTGATAGATTTGCATTAGATATTGCACCTTCAAGCATATCTTTGCTGAGTACAACAACATAAGAAGCTTTTCTATACCACAAGCTATTAATATATTTCCATAATTTTCCTAATAATCCCCCTCTTTTAATCACATTTAATAATTCTGCCTGTTCGGGCATTATGTCAAAAAGAATAACACCATATGAAGCTCTATATATAAAATGATTCAACCATCCAAGTAAAGGTAAATATGGAGGATTTGTTAATAGAACCAAGTGACTCTTCGGATTTCCAAAAATTACTGTCAGTGAAGATGAAATAAAAAAGGTTAGTTGATTAACTAATTTCCCCCAAAAAAATAATTTTGTAAAACGTGTGGACCATGTTCTAACAATTTCAATTCCTTTGTAAGTTATTTTTGAAGGAACTTTGCTGCTATTATTTACAATTGTAGGCTGACTAGTTATAACTTTAATTTTTAAACCAGAACTACTTAATTCTTCTATTAATTCAGTTAAAGTCTGACCTGTACTTACTAATTCGGGGTAAAATAACTGGCTTACCACCAGTAAATCAAATCTCTTTTGTAATGACATAAATAATCGGCAAATATCAAATATTGTTGTTGCTAAATTTTAATACAATTCTATAATTTACGACAAAAATGTAACAAAATGGAAGAAATTTTTAGAAACGGGTTGGAAAACTCGGTAATTGATTTTAAATAAAAAATTAGTTATTCTCTCATCTATTAATTTGAATATTTTAAGAGAAAACTTATCTTTTCTCCAGCAAATTATCAACTTTTATAACTTCTTTTATCATCTGTAAAACATCATCTGTAGATATCATTTTCATGCAATCTATAGTGTTACATGTTCGCCCTGCGTTTCGGGTACAATATTGATGATTTACCGGTGAAGAACAATCAAGAATTTTGTATAGGTAGTGATGGTCCTGACCAATAGGATTTGAGAAATCAGGATTAGTCGGTCCGAAAAGTCCTATAGAAGGAGTACCCACGGCACCTGCAATATGAAGCGGAAGAGAATCACTTCCAATAAATAAATTACTTCGTTTTATTAGAGCCGCATTCATTATAACTGATAAATCAAAAAAAAGCGAGTTTAAATTTTTTTGAGGGACAAGACTTTGAATGGATGAAATAACTTTAGAAAACTCTTTCTTATCATACACATTACCCACAACAGCAATCTCACAATCACTATTTATAAGTGTTTTGATTAACTGCCCAAAATTTTCTAAACTCCATCTTTTTGCAGACCACCCGGCTGTTAAATGGATACAAATAAGAGGTTTTAACAAGTCAATACCACGGCTCAACAACATATTTTCGATTTCGAAAATATTATCATCATTTAAATAAATAATGCCTTTTGGAGGCACTCTTTCAATTAATGACAACCATTCTTCATCAGAAATATCAAAGGCATTCTTAATTATATTCATGTACTTTAAGATTAGATGCCCCTGGATTTTAGAAAAATCCTCACCTATAAACTTATTATAAAGAAAACCAAAACCCTGTTCATACTTACCAATAGAATAAAGTGGCTTCATAAAATAGGTAAATAGAGCTGTTGAGAAGAGGCCGGTAAAATCAATAACTAAGTCATACTTGCTCCGTCTAAGTTTTTTTAGAAAGGCGAGTTTAGATTTATAATTAATATTGAACATCTCGAAGCTCTGCTCTGTTTTTACATCATCAAATATTATTATATCATTGACATCTTCGTTGCCTTCCAGAATTTCTTTTGATCTTGATTTAACCCATACATCAATTTCTGCATTTTTAAAAATTAGTTTCAACAATTTCAAAACAGGAGTATGAAAAAGTATATCTCCCCGAAAATAAAGAGAAATAAATAAAATTCTTTTTACTTTATTACGCGGAATGTCAAAATCATTTTTCTTATAATAAAATAATACATTTCCGGTTTTATCTATTAATTTTCTTATAAGGTTTTTAATAATTCTAACCGATTTATTATAATACCTGAAATTAGTTAATATTTTTGAAAAGCCATGCATGCTGTTACTATCTATTAATTTGTTTAGTATCTTTAATAGTTTCAACTGGCTTGTAATAATAGTCTCTGGTTGGGAGTATGCCCATTTTAAACAAAGCCCTGTTGCACAAACGGAATCTTTGAATCCCCCAGGTTCTGACTATATAAAGGAAACAAGAAAGCAAATAAACTATCGGAAGAAGCAGTATATCAACAAACCGGAAAAGTATATTTATTATTTTCTTCACTTTTTGATGATTAATTTATGTTGAATAAAAATTTTTTTGTAAAACTCTGCTGTTCGTTCTGCCGATTTCTCCCATGAAAACATCTTTACCCTTTCAAACCCTTTCAATTTCAAATCTTGCTTTAACCTATCATCGGCAAGCATAGTATTAATCTTCAACACAAGATCTTCAATATTATTTGGTTCAAAAAGTAAAGCCGCGTTAGCAACTACTTCCGGAATCGAGCTTGTATCGCTTGCCAAAACAGGACATCCATAATACATAGCTTCCAGCGGAGGAAAACCAAATCCTTCATATAAAGTGGGATAAACAAAAACAGAAGCATTCTGATAAAGATTAGCTAATAATTCATCATTGCCTTCAAGATAAATAATGCGGTCAGTTAACAAGTGTTCTTTGAGATATAATTTTTCAGAAAAATTAAAATTATCTCCCCCAAAGCAAACTAGCTTGAAGTTATTTTTTAAGCTATCAGTGATATTATAAGCAGTCAATAATAAGTCAAAGTTTTTATAACCTGATCTTTTGCCTACGAAAAGAATGTATGGTTCATCAATTACTCTTTTAGATTTTACCTTCGTTGTGAGTGAGTTAGCGTGATAGATTACAGCAATCTTGTTTACAGGATAATCGTAAAACTTTAAAAGATCATTCATTGTAGAATGAGAAACGCATATAATTCCATCAGCATTATTTATGCAATTCGCTTTTTTAATCGATGTATCATCAGAAGGAGAAAAATATTGTGGAAACATTTCGTGTATCATGTCATGCACGGTAATAATTTTTTTGCATTTAAAATCCAGCCCGGAATCAGAAAAATAGGTTTTATGTAAGATATCAGTTTTGAATCTACTTAATTTTAAATTAAAAAGAATTTTATTTAATGGTAACAGCAAAAAGTTAATTTTATCAAAATTTGAAATTCTTTTCTCGTATAGATAAGATAGTTTATCATAATTGGCAAATTCATAGGTACTATTATTAATACCAGCGAAAACATTTAATTTAATACCATCCTTTTTTAAAAGCCTCGTAATAATTTCGTAAAAATAGCGGGAGATTCCTCCATGCCTTTGCCTGACAAATATCTCGTAATCAAAAGTAATATTCATTTTTCCTGTTAAGTTCTCCCGGATAAAGCCTCTTGTGCTTTTTTGAAATTTGAATTCATTTTCTCAGTATTATCCATTTTAGCTAAATTAAGTTTAAATAAATCCCAGAAAAGATATGTGTGGGTTCGGATATTTCCTAATTTGTACTTAGTTAAAATAATTCCTCTAAAGAACCTAAGAATAACACCAAAGGAAAGCAACAATTTGCTGAAAAACTTTTTTATATTCCTATCGTGCTTGTTTGAATAAATAATAACACTTCTGAATCCATGATATCTAATGAAAGCGAAACCTAATTTTGAAGTAGCAGTATTATGATTATGTATTACTTTAACATCCGGAAGAATATAGGTATCAAAGCCCTCTTTTTTCATCCTGTATAACAGATCAACTTCCTCTTCATAAAGAAAAAAGGATTCGTCAAACCCACCAAGTCTATTGAATATTTGCCGGGGCATTAACATGCAAGCACCCAGAACCCAATCAACCAAAAAGGGATTGCCATACTTTATATTTTTGTTGATGAAATCATACTTTCTGCGTTTCATTGCAGGAGCCCTTTCATAAAAACCGAATTCCTGCATCAATCTTGAATATGCTGAAGGAAAAAAGGTATAGTAATATTGAATTTTATTATCAGGCCTAATAATTAAAGGACCAGCACAGCCAGCTGAGCTGTTAGATTCTAAGTAAAAATAGAGCCTGTTGATCGTATTCTCGAGAAAAATTATGTCGGGATTCACAAAAAGGAGATATTTCCCCGCAGCATGAACTACCGCAGCATTATTGGCCTGACCAAACCCCCGATTTTCATTTAAGTTGATTAAATGAACATTTAGGAATAATTTATCAATTCGCTCGATTGACCTATCGCTGGAATTGTTATCTACAACAAAGATTTCATATGATAAATTCTTAATTGTTTCATTAATAGAGCTAATGCACTTAGTGACATCTTCAAAAACGTCATAATTTACAATAATTATGCTTAAATCCATTAAGTGTAAACATGTAATATTATTTTTGAAAAATCAGTGGAAAACAGTAGAAATGGAAAATTTCGGAGTTTTAATAAATTAAAGTTTAAAAATCCCTCTTTACTTACATTTATAATCTTTTAAAGCATTCAATGTCGCTTCTAAAAACTTTCTCCCATTTTTCAAATCAGGCTCTAAATGACAACCTTCTGCCCATTCATTCCAGGCATTTATGAAAACAATTTGTTCCTCCGCAGAATAATGACCGACACTTTTTAATGCTGCATTTAACCATTTTTGATATAATATCGGGTCTTCATTTTGTATTACATTGGATATCTTTTTTCTAGCACTGTTATCCCAGCTGGGAATCACACATGGTAAGATTTTGTAATTATTGAATTGTTTATTCATCTTATGGTTTGCTATAGCTTTATAACTAAAAACAGATGTTAGTGGAAGAGTATTAACTTTGTTTTCAAGTCTTAATAAAATTATTAATTTATTAATTAACAAATAAAGAAAATACTTGGGAAGATAAGTTTTCTTTTTAAATTTTAAAGTCTCCATATTGGGTATAAAGTCAACAAGAGCATCAAACCCTAAATTAATTGATTCCGTATCACTCATCCTATTATGAACACTGTTAACTGAACATAAATAAAGATTCTCAAAACCCGATTTTTTTGCCGTCTTTCTCCATATACTAATTTTACTTGATAAATCTTGAATGTCGGCTGTATTGTAAATAAGAAACAACGGCTTTCCATCTACTTGAATATATCTCTTATCCGAAAATGCTTTTACAAGCCATGACATATGCATTTCCGGATCGTACTCATCATAATTCTGCTTCATCAAAATTTCATTGTCTAACCCATCCCACCTTCGGGTCCAATTCTCGTTAGCCCAGCACAAACAAAAAGGGAAATCCGGCTTTCCGGAAGCGAGAACTTCATTAAATGGTTTTTCAAGAAGCATTTTACCATTAAACCAATAATGGTGATAACAAAAGCCTGTAATTCCATATGCCCTCGCCAATTCAGACTGCGCAATCCTGGTTTCCTGATGGCGCAGGTCATAAAATCCTAAATCTGCCGGCAAATGGGGCTGGTAATGGCCCCTAAAACGTGGTTTCCCTCTGACAACATTTATCCAATCAGTAAACCCTTTACCCCACCATTCATCATTTTCGGTTATTGCATGGTATTGAGGTAAATAGAATGCTATGATTCTTTGTTTAGGCATTAAAAATATTTATATCTTTTAAGTCCATATTCTAATTTAATTTTTTAATGACACAAGTACTTCAATAAACTCGGCTCTTACACCGAAATCTAAATTATCAATATATTCAATTTTTGTATCCAAATCACTTTTACTTTTAATAAAATCAACAATATCAAATCCCCAATGCATTGTCACAGGCGAACCTTTTGGATCTATTGGGTTCCCATGGTATTCAGGTTTATTTAAAAAAATGGGTTCACCATTATCGCCTTTCTTGGCCCAGACCTCAGTTGATTTGTGTTTATTAACAATAGGAACAGTAAAAATATGAGCTCCACCTTTTTTTAATGTTCGGGCTATTTCTTTAAATGCCTTCTCTGGATTATACACATGTTCCATCACATCCTGGGTCACAATTATATCAAAGATCTCATCATTAAAAGTTTGATTTTCAATATCTT
>DASXTZ010000437.1:0-1883 GCA_036505135.1 Ignavibacteria bacterium | reverse complement strand
AAAGCGCCGTTCAGTGCGAACTTCATGTTACCAGTTCCTGAAGCTTCAAACCCCGCAGTGGAGATTTGCTCTGAAAGGTCAGATGCAGGTATTATTTTTTCAGCAAGTGTTACTCCGTAATTTTTAATAAAAATAACATTCAGCATTTTATTCACCTCGGGGTCATTTTTAACTATTCCTGCTACGCAATTGATAAGCTTAATTACAAGCTTTGCCATGTGGTATGAGGGTGCTGCTTTGCCTCCGAATATCACCGTTCGAGGAATTTTTACATCTTCGGGATTTTGTTTAATTTTATTATATAAATATATTACGTGCAATACATTCAGAAGCTGCCTTTTATATTCATGAAATCTTTTCACCTGCGTATCAAATAATGAATCAGGGTTTAGTT
The DNA here is from genome assembly GCA_036505135.1 of Ignavibacteria bacterium. Classification (GTDB taxonomy): domain Bacteria; phylum Bacteroidota; class Ignavibacteria; order Tepidaquicellales; family OLB5; genus DASXTZ01. The sequence continues at coordinate 1,489 of DASXTZ010000437.1, read as the reverse complement.
TTATATTATGCTGCTCACATACAAAATCACAAAGTCTTATTTTATTTTGTCGCCTAATTTCTCCCCACTTTTTCTTAAAGTCCTCATCACCTATAAATTTTTCTATTTTTCGAATCTGGCTTAAATCTTTAACCCATTTATCACCGATATTATCTGTAATTAACTCTGAAAGAAGCGGATTTGCCTGTTTTAAAAATCTCCTAATAGATATGCCATTTGTTTTATTGTTGAATTTTTCAGGGCTTATATTATAAAATTCGGGAAAAATGTTTTTCTTTATAATATTTGTATGCAGCTGGGCAACACCGTTAACTGATTTGCTTCCTATAATTGCAAGGTGAGGCATTCTGATAGAAGCACCTGCGGCATCGTTTCTGAAAATAGAAATCTTGTTTAAGGTTTCTGCAGCGGCGTTATGCTTTTGTTTTACTGTTTCAAGGAACCTTCTGTCAATTTCTTTTATAATCTGAACATGCCTTGGAAGCAGTGCAGCCATAAGCGATTCTGTCCATTCTTCAAGCGCTTCAGGCACAATAGTGTGATTTGTGTATGCAAATGTTTTTGTTGTTATTTCCCATGCCTGGTTCCATTCTAGCCCTTCATCATCCATCAGGATCCGCATTAGATCGGGAATTGCTATTGCAGGGTGTGTATCATTAAGCTGAATAGCTGTTTTCTCCGGAAAATCTTTAAAATCTTTGTTGTAGAGCTTAAAGTTGTAAATAATATCCTGCAGAGTTGCTGAAACAAAAAAATACTGCTGGCGGAGTCTTAAAATTTTTCCCTGCGGAACCGAATCGTTTGGATATAATACTTTTGAAATGGTTTCTGAAAGATTCTTATTTTCTACTGCTGATAAATAATTCCCCTGGTTAAAATAATTTAAGTTGAACTCATCTGTAGCTTTTGCCTGCCAAAGCCGCAGAGTGTTAACCGTCTCATTTTGGTATCCGGGGACGGGAACATCATGTGCTACAGCTAAAACATCATCTGTATTAATCCACCTGTATCGGGGCCTGCCTGTTTCATCAAAATAGGTTTCAACTGTGCCGTTAAATTTTACCTTATATGTCAGCTCAGGGCGGACAACTTCCCATGGATTGCCATATCTAAGCCAGTGGTCGGGCTTTTCGATCTGGTAGCCATTATCGATATCCTGCTCGAATATTCCAAACTCATATAATATCCCATAACCCATAGCGGGATATTCAAGCGTTGACATCGATTCCATAAAACATGCGGCAAGCCTGCCTAGCCCGCCATTGCCAAGACCCATATCAGGCTCTTCATTCATTATAGTTTCAAGGTCATACCCAAAGCTTTTCAAAAGCTTATTGGCTTCTTCGTATAGGCCAAGATTAATAAGCGAATTTCCAAGCAAGCTTCCCATAAGGAATTCAAGCGAAAGGTAATGAACTTTTTTTACATTGTTTTTATTGTAAGCGTGTTGAGTTTCCAGCCAGTTTCTTGAAATCCTGTCTTTTATTGC
>DASXTZ010000436.1:0-3445 GCA_036505135.1 Ignavibacteria bacterium | reverse complement strand
TTCTCGCCTATTAAGCCTTTTCCTTTTTTGTTGATCTTGTTTTGTTCTTTAAATTTAAGCAAAATAGCGTCCAAAACGCCATTTACAAATTTTCCGGAGTTCTTTGTGCTAAATTCTTTTGCAATATCTATTGCTTCATTAATGGATACTTTTGGAGGGATGTCTTCAAAGAATAAAAACTCAGTAATACACATCTTAATGATGATTGAATCAATAAGAGCTATTCTTTCCATATCCCAGTTATCGACGGTATTTTTTATTGTTTCATCATAACTGGAGTTATTTTCTATAGTATATTCAATAAGGTTATTGACAAATTTATGGTCTTCCTTTTTTTCTATATCCTGAAGCTGTAAATGCTTGATTTGTTCGATAGGGTCTTTTGTTAGTTCGAATGCATAGAGAACCTGTAATGCTTTTTCCCTCAGGGACCGTCTTGTAACCGCCATTTGCAAAGATAATTTATCCTATTCCAAATAGCCAGAACAAAATTACCGCAAAGCTTTCCTTTATACAATAATTGAACGTTGATTCAGTGGATAAAGGTGTATCAGATGATACCGTATATGCATTAACACCGAAAAATCTACAAATTTGTTTTGTTCTGAGCAGATGAAAATTATCGCTTATAATTACCGTTTCTTTCCAATTATTCTTTTTATACTGGTTGTTGTTTAAATAGATAATTTGTTCAAGCGTTGAATTGCTTTTATTTTCTATTATAATATTTTTTTCATTTACCCCTTTCTTTAGAAGCTCTTTTTTTGAGACTTCGGCTTCAGTCATTTCGCCCGGCGAACCCCCTCCGGTAAGTATTATATTTTTTATGATACCCGATGAATATAATTCATACCCTTTGTTTATTCTTTCACGAAGAACCGGCGAGGGGCGGTTACCGCCCCAGACGGCTGCTCCGAGTACAGTGCCTGCAGGAACAGATTTTTTATTTTCAATTAACAGGGTATAGTCATCTTTGTAATTATAAGCAAATAAAAAAACAATTAAAAATCCTGCAAGTGCGATTAATATTGTTATCCAGACGCTTCTGAAGAAATAATATTTCATCAAAACGGAAAATGAAACTACGCATAAGGAAATCGTAAAGAATATTTTCATAAGTGCAAACGCAGAAAGCAGCAATGTTCGTGTTCCTTTTGCTGTAAGAGAAATTAGTAAACTGTCCGATGCCTCTCCTTCAGGAAATAGTATTGCGACTAAAAGTATAACAAAGGATATTAAGCTTATAAGCAGCAATTTTTTTACAGCCGAATCGCTAACTTTATCTATCTGTGTAAATAAATTTGTTATGCATACAACCGAAATGAGGAATATTGTAATCCAGAATAAATTTCCTGTGTAAAGGAAATCATAATTTTTTGCCAGAACTGATACTAATGATTCAAGAGAGCTTACAGGATAGTTTTGAAAATATTTAAAAATTTCTGTAAAACATAATATTATGATCTCAAATAAAAGAAACCAAAAGAGAATTATTTTATTAAACCCCGGGCTCCGGCGCATTTTTATAGCAAAATTCGTTAGCTTTAAAATGTAAATATAATAACATACTTTGAAGTTTCTTAATAATAATTATTTACATACAGGACTAAATTAGTCGTATATATTTTTTGTTATAAATAATCAAGTCTTTAATATAAGACTTGTTACGTCCTATATTTAACATTAAGATTGTAACGCAGGTTAAACTTTAAAAAAAATATTATGAAAAGAATAGTAACTATTTTTTTTGTTTTGTTGGTTACAATTAATTTGTTCAGTAATGAAAGAAAGTTCTCTTATACCTACGAAAGCGGCGTTTTGGGAAAGGGGAATAAAGAGCTTGAAATCTGGTCTACGGTAAGAATCGGAAAAGATATTCCGTACTTTGCAAGATTAGATCACAGGATGGAATTTGAAGTTGGAGTTTCCGATAGGCTGCAAACAGCTTTCTATATAAATTTTCGAAATGTATCAGTTGATAATGGGAGCGGATTAACCACCAGTTTTGATTTCCAGGGTATTTCTTCCGAATGGAAATACCAGTTTTCCAGGCCGGCTAAAGATCCGATTGGATTTGCTCTTTACAGCGAAATCGGATTAAATACAGATGAAGCTGAACTTGAAGCTAAACTTATTTTTGATAAGCGAATTAGCAAAAACACTTTTGCCTTAAATTTTGTTTTTGAAAATGAGTGGGAGTTTTCTTCCGGCGAGGCGGAAACTGAAACTGTACTTGAAGCTGATTTTGGCTGGTGCTACAATATTTCAAGCAGTTTTTCAGCGGGCATTGAGGTAAGAAATCACAATGAGATTGTGGAAAGCGAATGGGAACATTCGGCTTTATTTGCCGGTCCGGTGTTTTCATATAATCAGCCTTCGTGGTGGGCAACCTTAACAATATTGCCGCAAATTACCGCCCTAAAAGGGAAAACGGGAACAAGCAGCCTTGTTCTTGATGAACACGAAAAGCTTGAGACGAGGTTATTATTTTCATTCAGATTGTAATTTGATTTTTTAATTTTGTTAATGATTACAAAATTTTTTTTATACTCTTTTTTAATTTTTTTAGGAAGCAGTGTTTTTCTAAACACTGCTTCTGGCCGTAAATTTAACAATTCCTTATTGGATTCTAATTTCACACCATCTTCCGATACATTGAATTTAGCAGAGGGCAAAAAGCTTTATGAAACTAAATGCAGCAAATGCCATGCTTTATTTAAACCAAAGGAATATAAGATGAGGCAGTGGAAAGATAATCTTGATGATATGATGAATAAGGCTCAATTGGATAAAAAAGAATATGAATTGATATTTGCATATCTTAAGGAAAATTGCAGGAAATAACCTTTCATTGATATTTCAGGTTATAAAAGATATATTAACTTAAGTTCTTTGAATTAATTTTTACGGTTCCCGTCAAAACATGGGATTAAAAGGGAATCCGGTAATTTTGCTACAAGCCGGAGCTGTCCCCGCAACTGTAATAGAGTTGATACTTCAATGAGTATCAGGTTAAGAAATATCCACTGTTCGCCGCGGCGGATGGGAAGGGGTTTAACTAGTGACTCTTAAGCCAGGAGACCTGCCGTTTAATGCTATCAGTAATCTTCGAGGTGCAAAGATTGATTGTTAATTAACAGGCGGTCCCTGTTTTTCCGTAATCTTTTTCCTACGAGGTTATAGAAATTCAGGGACTTTTATTTTAACTAACCTGCCTGCTGCAGGCAGGCAATTTTTTAATAAATTTTTTCATCGGGAGAAATATGAAAAAGTTAATAACAGCAATTTTTGTTTCATTTTTATTTTATTTTACCGGCTGCGGAGAAGATGTAATTCCCCCATTATTAATTCCTGTAACGGATGGTGCATACATATTATCGGAAGGGACAAATCCAACTAACTCAAAACTTTCTTTATATTCGGTAAAAAATGATACTTTCTATCA
>DASXTZ010000435.1:0-3110 GCA_036505135.1 Ignavibacteria bacterium | reverse complement strand
AATTCTGAAGGAAACGGAAAGCAGAATACAATCTATGGCTATTGTTCACAGTAAATTGTATTCAACCCAGGAGTACGAAAAAATTAATTTCGCAGAATATGTGAAGAACCTGACTGACAATTTCTGGAACACCTATGGAATAAAATTGAAAAAACTCCGGTTTGATATCCAAATCGAAAATATTTCTCTGAATATAGATACCGCCATACCCTGCGGTTTAATAATAAATGAGCTCGTTTCAAACTCTATAAAATATGCTTTTCCTGATAACAGAGAAGGAATTATTACCATTGCCTTAACTTATGGAAACAAAAATAACTTTTATGAACTTAATGTTAAAGATAACGGAGTAGGCTTCAAAAATAAGGTAAATATTGAAAATACAGATACGCTCGGGATACAGCTGGTAAAGCTATTATCAAAGCAGATGAATGGAGAACTGGAAATAATCACTGAAAAAAATAAAGGAACCGAATATATGATCAGTTTTGAAGAATCGGTATATAAAGCTCGTAAGTAATTATTCTCCCATAATTTTTACCAGAACTCTTTTCTTCCTCTTCCCATCAAACTCCCCGTAAAATATTTGTTCCCACGGCCCAAAGTCAAGCTTCCCTTTAGTGATTGCAACAATAACTTCTCTGCCCATAATTGTTCGTTTAAGGTGTGCATCAGCATTATCTTCCCCGGTATCGTTATGCCTGTATTTATCATACGGCTTTTCAGGAGCTAAACCCTCAAGCCATCTTTCAAAATCTTTATGCAATCCTCCTTCATTATCATTTATGAACACACTCGCTGTTATATGCATGGCATTAACAAGGCATAAACCCTCTTTGATGTTGCTTTCAAGCAAACAATCATCAACTTGAGGTGTTATGTTAATGAATGCTCTTCTTGCCGGAGTGTTAAACCATAATTCTTTTCTATAAGATTTCATATCTAAATCAACCAGAAATTTACAGCCAATTTAGTTATTTTTGTAATATACATAAATGAAAAAACTGATAATATTAGGAAGCGGCTTTGGCGCATTTAGCTGCCTGAAAGAAATTGATACTTCACTTTATGATGTTAGCATTGTAAGCCCCCGAAACCATTTCCTTTTTACACCGCTTTTACCGAGCACAACAGTTGGCACAATTGAGTTCAGAAGCATTATTGAACCCATACGGAATATTAAGGGAGCCCATTTTTACCAATCGTTTTGTACCGATATAGATCCTGAAAACAGAAAAATCACATGCATTGATATCGACACGAATATTGTATTTAAGCTGGAATATGATATTCTAATTATTGCCGTGGGAGAGGTAACAAATACTTTCAATATTCCCGGTGTTGAAGAGTATGTCTATTTCCTTAGAGAAATAGCCGACGCAAGAAAAATAAGGATAAAAGTAATTGATTGTTTCGAAAATGCATCCCTTCCTGCCATATCAGAAGAAGAAAAAAATAATTATCTGAAATTTGTTGTTTGCGGCGGAGGGCCAACAGGTGTTGAGTTTGCAGCAGAGCTGCATGATTTTATTGAAGAAGATGTAACTAAAAAATATCCGGGTCTTACTAATTACATAGTTGTAGTTTTAATAGAAGCAACCGATAAACTTCTAAGCACATTTGATGAAAAACTGAGCAAGTATACTATGAAGAATTTCCTTTCACAGAAAATTAAGGTGATGACCAAATCATTTATTGTTAAAGTAACATCCAAAGAAATATTCCTGAACGACGGCTCGAGCATGCCATATGGGCTGCTTGTATGGGCAACGGGTAATACCGCAACGAAGCTTATATGTAATGCAAAATTACCAAAATCGAAGAACAATAAAATACTGGTAGATAACTATTTAAAGGTAACCGGTAATGACAATATTTATGCGCTGGGAGATTGCTCAATTCACCAGCAGCATCTATTTCCTGTAACGGCTCAGGTAGCTCAGCAGCAAGGCAGATATCTTGGGAAAACTTTAAATAAAATGGCTAAGAATAAAAAAATAAAGCCATTTAAGTTCAGGGATTTCGGAATGTTAGCATATATTGGAAGCCATAAGGCCTTAGCTGATACACCTCAATACACCGGCAGCGGCTTTGCAACCTGGCTTTTCTGGAGAAGCGTTTATATAACAAAGCTGGTAAGCTTAAAAAATAAAATATTGGTACTTTTTGACTGGTTTAAGACCTTTATCTTTGGCAGAGATGTAAGTAACTTTTAATTTTTAACGTCATTCCCGCCTGCCTGCTGCAGGCAGGCGAAAGCGGGAATCTATTACTGAGAATTAATTAATTTTAATCCATCATCTTCATTATCCTGTTCAAGAGCTTTATCTAGAATCCGTTGGTCTATAGATTTAGAAGTTTTTGCCCCAAGCTGTTTTATCTCTTCTACTCTTTTAATGAGATTTCCTTTCTCAACATACAGGCTATTCATTGCTTCAGTATAGCTTTTCTTCGTTAAATCCAGGTTCTTACCTATAGCAATTAAATCTTCTACAAATGTAGCAAACTTGTCATACAATGCTCCACTTTGTCTTGCTATTTCTAGAACATTTTTTTTCTGATTCTCTTGGGACCAAATAAAAGAAATTGTAGATAGTGTGGCAAGAAGCGTAGTTGTAGTAACCATTACAATATTTTTCTTTTCAAGCGCCCATAAAAATAGTTCTTTATCAGTTTCTACAGCAATATAAAAGGCTGCTTCAATAGGAATATACATTAAAATATATTCAGGGCTGTTAATACCATAGAGCTGATGATAATTCCTAGAGCCTAATTCGTTTACATGACTATAAACACACTTTAAATGATTTTTTAAAAAAATATTTTTATCCTCTTCGATTTCAGAATTGTAAAAATTTGTATAATCGTTTAATGAAACTTTTGAATCAATGATAAGGCATTTATTGTCCGGTAGATTAATAATAAAATCTAATCTTCTCCTTCCATTTTCATCATCACTAATGGTTTTTTGTTTGGAGTAATGCACCCCTTCCTTTAACCCAGCTTTTTGAAGTAACACTTCCAATCTGTCTTCGCCCCAATCTCCCTGCTTTTTCTTATCTCCTCTAAGGGCTTTTGTAAGATTTTCTGCACCTTCACTAATTCTTTTA
>DASXTZ010000434.1:0-1813 GCA_036505135.1 Ignavibacteria bacterium | reverse complement strand
AATACTAATTTTGATTATGACTGTTTCTTTAGTATTTACGTGTTCACGGATTATAATATCGCAAACAGAATGAAAGCGAGATATTCACCTCCAACCAGAAATGTCCGTGGTGTATTTGACAGGGACACGGCAAACGGCGTTTTCCAGGAAATGAAAGGGTTTGGCCCTTTTGCATGGAACCCGCCTGCAGATGTTTTGATTGACTTTGCAGAGCCCAGCATTTTTCACCATAAATATATGTTAATCGACCCGCTCAACACAAGCAGCAATCCCGCTGTGGAAACAGGGTCATACAATTATTCAAATGCTGCGAACAATGATAATGATGAAAACTTTTTGATAGTTTACAGCCCGCGGGTTGCAAATCTTTATCTGCAGGAATGGTATAAACGATATAAGGTAAGCGGTGGGCAGATCGTGATTGGAATTGAGCAAATTTCTGCTGAAATACCTGATAGATTTGAATTAAAGCAAAATTATCCGAATCCATTTAATCCTTCCACAACGATCGAGTATAAAATAGCAAAAGGCGGGGATATAATGCTAAAAGTTTATGATATAACAGGACGGGAAGTTCAGACTCTTGTAAATGAATTCCAGCAGGCAGGAACATATAAAGCTAATTTGAAAGCATTAAATATGGCAACAGGAGTTTATTTTTACAGCCTGTTTGCAAATGATGTAAAGATTGACAGCAAAAAGATGGTATTGGTTAAATAGTAAACAGTTGAAATGAGAATTAGTGAACTTAACCCAGACAAAGATTTATGTATATTAAAAATTAATGATAAAATTTTATTTAGAATAATCCATCAAGATGTTCATCCCCCCTTTAACAAAGAGGGGGCTAGAGGCTATGCATTTAACATTCTTAAATTCCATTTATTAAACTTTCATCTTCTATAAACTCAAATGGGGCGGTTAGCTTCGCTTCACTTTTCGCTTTTCGATACGTCAACAATTCTTTTTTCAAGGACGGATTTAATTACTTTCTGCTCTTTAACAGCTTCGATAATTAGATCTCTATCTATCCATCCAGTCTCTTTTGGCTCTATTTTTTCATCCACCTCGCCAAAGAATTTTTTGAACTGGCTGATAACATAATTATTAGTCGCTATGGCATACGTTACATCGTCCTGAATTTCACTTCTGCCAAGGTTAAAGCTTACAATAAAATCATCACTGCCTTCAAGAGCCTTTTTAGAATCATAGGAATAGGTAAGCCCTGAGGTTTCAAGTATATCAAGCCGCTCACCTGTTTTTTCTTTTTCAAGCCGGAGCTTAATGTTATTTTTTATCATCTGCCTTAGTGTTTTGCCTGAAACTGTGAAAGTTTGCACTTCGTTGCCAAAGGGATTAATTTCCCATATATCACCCACTAATATATCTCCTTTAGCAAGGTTTTTTCTTAGACCCCCGCCATTTATAAAAGCAATATCGGCTCCGGTTTTCTGGCGAAACATGTCTGCTTCAAACTGGCCCAGATTACTTTCCTCGCTGAAAGAAGCTTTCCAGTCAGCTTCAAGCCTGCCAATAATTTTATTTAGTTCCGGCATATATTGCTCTATCATTTTATTAACTTTTTGAGCCGCTGCCAAATCAAGGATAGAGGAATCCATTACTGTTTCAATAAGCCTGCCAAAAGCGCTTGTTATCGTATCTTTATCAATATCAACTTTCAGATCAAGTTTTCCAAGCCAGCGTGCATAAGAGCCCGCCTGCACTATTACAACGCCGTTTCTTCTTTCAGGTTTAAATAAAGGGTTATGAGTATGCCCGCCGACAATTATATCAACGTCTTTATAAAACTTTT
>DASXTZ010000433.1:0-6825 GCA_036505135.1 Ignavibacteria bacterium | reverse complement strand
AAATGATTCAAAAATATTCGAAGCGATACTGCCATCCATAACACGCGGCTATAATCTTACAATAAGCTCAACCCCCCTTGGCAGGCAAAACCTTTTTTATGAGATATATTCCGACCACAAACGATATAAAGACTATAAACGATACTGCATAAATATATATGATGCCGCTAAGCAGGGTTTTAAAGCTGATATCGGTTCAATTAAGCACAACTTTGATGAAGAATCCTTCCGCCAGGAATACCTTTGCGAATTCATCGATGAATCCACCGCTTACTTCACATATGAGCTTCTTAGAAATTGTATTGACGACTATGATATGCCAAGCGTAAAAGGACCCGTTTATAATGGAATTGATATCGGCCGCACAAATGACCTCACAGCAATCGCAGCGGTAAGCGAAACCAATGGCAGGTTTTATCTTAAAAGGCTTGAGGTTATGAAGAACTCCGCCTTTGGCGAACAAAGAGAAACGATAATCCAAATAATAAATGAAGAAGAGCCAATGGCGGTATTTATTGATAAAGGAGGAATAGGCTTACAGCTTGCCGAGGAGCTTGAAGAAGAATTTACATTTGTAAAAGGGATAACCCTTACCAATGGCATCAAAAACGATGCGGTAACGTTCACAAAAAAGCTTATGGAAGAAAGAAATTTCATGCTGCCCGATGAGAGAGAATTGATCGGTGAGTTCCATTCCATTAAGCGTAGCGTAACAACAGGAAATAGCGTAAAGTTTGAATCACCGCGCACAAAACAAGGACATGGTGACAGAGCCTGGGCAGTCATTATAGCGCTTTTGGCAGCTAAATATGGAAGTGATAACCAAATTAAGATGGCGTTCATTTAGAAACAATTAACAAATAATGAATTATGAATTAAAAGGAAAAGCGCCCTCTCCCCCGTCCCCTCTCCTTAAGGAGAGGGGTGCCAAAGGCGGGGTGAGTGAAATAATAAAAATAATTGGGAAAAATTAAAAATTATAAATTATGAAGACAGAAATAACACCCGATCATATACAGCCAAAAGAAGAGGAGACCAAAAAGCCGAAATCTTCAGGGAATAAAAATTTCAGGAAGCATAATAAGCTGGGGTTTTACAGGCTAATGCAAAGGAAGAAAAAAACCGCCAAACCCGAAAGTAAATGACTCTGGCCATATTTATTAAACGTTTGTTTTATTATTAAAATGTGGTTATCTTTTAAAGAATGACGCGTTAATATGAAAAAAATCTTTTGTTTACTGTATTTTACAACTGTTATTTATTCTCAAAACTATATAGTAGAAACGCTGATTAATTTTGGTTTTGCAGAAACGGTCGCTTTTGATTTTATCCCGGGAAATAGAATTATAGTAACACAGCAAACCAGTTCCGCTAAAGTATTTAGTACCGGTGGTACCCAGCTTTCTATATTTTGGAATTTTTCCGATTCACTCTTTACTAATCTTGAAGCGGGGGTATTAGGTGTCTGTTTAGACCCAAATTTTAACTCAAATCATTACATTTATATTTATTACACAAATGGGCCCGATTCTACATTAAGAATAGTTAGATTCACAGAAAATTCAAATACAGGTACAAACCCTTCAATAATTTTTAAATATCATCCTGCCAACGGCTTGGGACTTCACGTTGCCGGGAATCTCCATTTTGGAACTTTGGGAAAATTATTCATTGCTATCGGCGATAGAGGACAAAGCAGTAATGCCTAGATGCTAAATAATCCGCTGGGAAAGATTTTGAGAATAAATTCTGACGGAACAATTCCTATAGATAACCCTTTTTATAATGATGGTGACCCGGGAACCGGAAATGATGATAGAATTTGGGCATATGGACTAAGAAATAGTTTTGATTTTTGTTTTAGCCCATTTAATGATTCATTGTATGCAACTGAGAATGGACCAATAGGTAACGATGAAGTTAATTTTATACGAAAAGGAAAAAACTACGGATGGCCTATATGTTCCGGGTATTGCAACCCTTATAATCCTGCCTACAGGCAGCCTATGACTGTGATACCAAATGGAACTATGATGGGATATGTTCCAACAGGGACATTAATTTATAGTGCCAATGAACTTCCGGAGCTAAACGGGAAACTTTTGATTATCGGCGCCTCTACCCTTAATACCAACCAATATGCCGGGCTCATCAGGTGTGAGATGGGTAATGCCCCGTTTAATGATACTATAACTTCATGGACCACTATTATTCCCGGTTTAAGTGGAACAACTTTGAAGCAAGATTCTGATGGATTCATTTATCTCCTAAGATTCGGATCGCTGGTAAGGATTAAGTCAAATACAATCGGAATAAGTATCAATAGTAACCCTGTTAATTATTTATTATTACAAAACTATCCTAATCCATTTAATCCTGTAACAAAAATAAATTATCAGTTGCCAAAAACCAGCAAAGTTAATTTATTAATTTATGATATTCAGGGTCGCGTAGTAATACGATTAATTAATAGTGGAATAAAGGAATCCGGGTGGCATTCAATAGAGTTTAATGCTCAAAATTACCCAAGCGGTGTATATTTCTATAGAATAGAAGCCGGAGATTTTGTACAAAGCAAGAAGATGGTATTGGTTAAATAACCCTGGCGGTTAGCCGAAGGGGTCATAGAAATTGCGCTTTATTGCTATTGTCTTTTCAAACAAGTACCTGTATCTTTAAAAGTTGAAACTTTATGCCATGGGAGGCATATGAAAAAAAAACATTACGCGCCGGATCGGGAGCACGATTCCGCGCAGTTCAAAGCAATGTTCTTTCCGGATGAGTATAACAGCGAAATGCCAATCTTTGATGATTATACAGAGCCTGAATACGATGACCTCGTACCACCTGAAGAGCCGGAAGAGAAAGGATTTGAACTAATTTAAAACAAGATAATTTTAAATTTGTATAAAACAAAAAACCGTCACTTATAATGACGGTTTTTTTATTTGTTTCGAAGCAGATAGCCAGTTAGCAAAAGTACCCTCCTGCGTTGGGGCTGTACTTCGTTACATAAAATTATTTACTGTTTAGTAATGTTAGATTGCTTAACCCTAACTGGTCTTCTATCTTTTCTTTTCTTAATATTATGACCATTCCCACATGATTCCCGGCTTTATCTCTTATTAAGGAATCATTTGTCTGGACTTTTGTAACCTCAAGTGTCCGCCTGTTAACCAGTCCCTGCGTTCTTATATATTTAATATCGCCGTGTTCATTATCCGGTTCCTGCTTATAATCATTTTCAAAATCCTTGAATTTAAGTATATCTATAAGGTCCCTGCCTAAAGATTCTTCCCTTGTCCACCCGGTTAATATTTCGGCGGCCTGGTTCACAAAGGTGATGATACCTCTGTTATTAACGGCAATAATGCCATCGGAAATACTTCTTAATGTTATTTCAAACCATTCCTTGCTTTCTTCAAGCTCAGCTTCCATTTTACTTTTGTAAACAGCGATCTCTATGGCAATTTGCATTTCCCTTGCATTAACAGGCTTAAGAAGAAAGCTGTAAGGCTGAACTTTTTTCGCCTTGAGCAGTGTATAGTCATCATTATTAGCGCTGGTAAAAATAATAGGGATGCCGAATTGCTTCCTGATAATATCTGCAGTCTCTATGCCGTCAATATCGCCGTCAATAATAATATCCATTACAACAACATCGGGCCTGCTATCCCGAATAGATTCAAATGCTGCCTCTCCGCTTTCTACAACGCCTGTGACATTATAACCCATTTCGGTTAGGTTTTCCTTTACATCCATACCGACAAGCTTTTCGTCTTCAACAACAAGTATTTTACATTTAGAGTGCATTCTACTTTATGAGCACAAGCTTAATGATCCGGCTGAAGCTGCCGCTTATGATGCTGCAGAAATAAATACCCGAGGAAAGCTCATCTGCCCTGAATATAACTTCGTGTTCTCCTGCTTCAAGAGAATTATCAATTAAAGTTTTAACAAGTTCGCCCGCCTGATTATAAACAAGAAGACTCACATTTGACTCCTTAGGCAAATCGAACTTTATTTTGGTAGCGGGGTTAAAAGGATTCGGATAGTTTTGATATAATTTATATTCTGTGGGTATGACACCATTCTGCCGGTCAACAATGATTCCATAAGTCCTGTCTTCCGAAGAAGTAAAAATTATATTATTCTGCTGGTCAACAACGATTCCATATGATCTGTCCTTATTGTAATCATTAGCTGAAACGCCTGAGGATTGCGACTTTGCCGGAGGATTAATGAGCGTAATTAAAGCAAGAAATATATATAATTTTTTCATATATTTAGTGAGGAATAAATATATACTTGGGGATACAATAGCGAAATAACTTAAATATGGTATAAATTTCTAATAAATCGGGATATAACATCAAAATTACCGTAAGCTTGGTATTATTTAAACAAACAATATCAAATAATTTAAAGTTGGTATATACTAAAATTCAAAATACTCTCTTTCCAAAAGGGATGGATGCCCAAAAAATCTAATTGGAAACAATAACTAAGGATATTACAAGCATTAATAAGCTTCTTCAGGATATTAAGAATCCTGTTGAAAAAATAGAAGCTTTAAACTTCTATGCTGAAAAAATCCGCTCAGCAAATATCAATCATTCATTAACTCTTAGTGAAGAAGCCATCAGGCTTGCCGAGTCAAATGACCATAAAAAAGGGTTAGCCCGCGCATATTGGAATCACGGTATAGCATGCAGGCTGCTTGCTAAATATGATGAAGCAATAGCTAATCTTGATAAGGCTTTGCAGTATTATATCAGCCTTGATGATATTGTTGGCCAATCGAAGATACTGAATTCAAAGGGAAATATATTTCTTACATTAAGCGATTATGAAAAAGCTCTTTACTATCTAAAGAAGTCTCTTGATATACTGGAAGGCACTGAAGAGCACATCCAAAGGGCAATTGTTTTTTCAAACATGGGCTTAGCGCACCAGGAAACAGGCGACTACCCCAGGGCGCTTGAAAATTATCAAAAAAGCATGCAGATCTATTCGGAGCGTTCGGATAAAATTCCTTACAGCCTCTATAATAATATAGGAATAGTATACCAGAATATTGGCGACCATGCAACAGCTCTTGAGTATTATTTTCACAGCCTTGATGCATGTGAAGAAGAATCAAACGAAGTTGATAAAGCTTTTAACTTAGGAAACATAGCAATAACTTACAGTAACCTTAAAGAGTACGATAACTCAATAAAATATTTCAGAGAAAGCCTTGCTCTTATCAGGAAACTGAACTATAAACAGGCCGAAACAAACGGGCTGTATAATCTTGCCGACGCATACAAAAAGGCGGGCTCTTATGATAAAGCATTAAATTATCTTAAGCAGGCAATTGAAATAAGCGATAGTATCGGGGATAAAAGCCAAAAAGCATCTTCATTAAATCTCATCGGCGAAGTTTACAGCCTTATTGGTGAATTCGAGCTGGCGAAACAGTTTTTCGAGGAAAGCCTCAATATTAGCAAAGCAATAAATGACATCACCAATCAGATAACTTCATACATACAGCTTGGCAAGCTTTATAAAAATAACGGTAATCTCGATTCTGCCCTGTTCGCTTTTATGAATGCCCAGCAGCATGCCGAACAGAAGAAGGCATCAAAGGAATTGATTGAAATTCATAAGGGGATATCAGAAATATATAGCCTTATGAATAAGCTGCAAAAAGCGCTCGAACATTATAAATATCACCATAAATATGAGAAAGAGCTTTTTGATTCAAATATAGATAAAAGGCTTAAAGCAATTTTCATTCAGAACGAGATCAAGGCAAAGGAAAAAGAATACCAGCTGGCTGTGAAGGAAAAAGAGCTGTACAAGCTTAAAAATGTTGAGCTCGTTTCACTTAATAAAAGGCTGCAGTATCTTAATAATGAAATAAAAGAGTTCCTTGGCATTGCAGTTCATGACCTTAAAAACCCGCTTTCGGGCATCAAGGCGTTCTCAAATAAGATTCATACCAGATTTGAAAAATACACAAGCGATGAGATAAAAATGATGGCGTTTGAAATGGAAAAAGCATCAATAAAAATGTTCGAGCTCATTGCTAATCTTCTTGACGTTAATGCTATTGAAACCGGCAACAGAAATTACCGTTTCAACATGATCGACCTGAATGAAGTAGCGCTTTCAATAGTTAACGAATATTCCGAAAAAGCAATAGCAAAAGAAATTAAAATTAACTTTGAAGGCAGAGAAAATTCAAATGTTTATGTTGACCTTACATCTATAAGGCAAATAGTTGATAACCTTGTTTCAAACGCCGTAAAGTTTTCTCCTAAGGGCGGCAATGTATTTATAAGCATTACAGAAAATTCCGGCCATTATGAATTTCATGTAAGGGATGAAGGCCCCGGCTTAACGGCTAATGACATGACAAAGGTTTTTAATAAATTTACCCGAATGAGCGCAAGGCCCACGGGTGGCGAAATTTCTACAGGGCTTGGACTTTATATAGCTAAAAAGCTAACTGATGCTAATAACGGCAGAATCTGGTGCGAAAACCAAGATGAAAAAGGTGCAGAATTTGTTCTTGAACTGCCTTCTTATGAATCATTAGAAATTCCTGTTGAAGAAGCGAAAAAAAGTAAGGTCATTTCAAGTTAAGAGAAATTA
Organism: Ignavibacteria bacterium; assembly: GCA_036505135.1. Lineage (GTDB taxonomy): Bacteria > Bacteroidota > Ignavibacteria > Tepidaquicellales > OLB5 > DASXTZ01. Next base: position 183 of record DASXTZ010000433.1, on the reverse strand, counting down.
TCTGCTCCAATTATACCTTTTAAAAATCTTGTGTAGATATTTTCCCTAACATTCGTTAGGCATGTGTATAAAATCCCCATTGGAGAAATTCCACACCCTATTTTTTTAATATTTTAAGTGAATTTTTTGGTATAGTAATTGTCTTTCACATAGACACAGCGAGATCATTATGGGGAAGAAAGT
>DASXTZ010000432.1:0-4742 GCA_036505135.1 Ignavibacteria bacterium | reverse complement strand
GCCTCCAAAATGGCCTTCTCCTACCAAAATACCGACTAAGAAGCCCTCCTCAAAAGAAGTCATCATAAATGCGTATAATAATTTGTTTCACCGGGATGTTTGTCGTGAAACCTGAAAATATTTATAACTTGTTTCACCGAGAGGTTTTTCGTGAAACTTAACAAAAAATATTTTAATAAAACAAGCAAAAATCCGTAAAAATCACTTTCCTATGCAGAACTTTGAGAAGATGTTATTTAAGATATCAACATTTGTTGTTTTTCCAATAATTTCAGATAAGCACTCCATTGACATTCTTATCTCAAAAGAAATCAATTCATTACCGTCGCGATTTATAATCAATTTTTTCGCATTTACAAGATTTTCACAAGATTTCCACAAAATATCCCGATGCCTCTGGTTTGTTATAATTATGCCTGATGTTTCGCTTTCTATTATCAGTGATTTTGCCTTATTTACTATAGTATCCTGAAGCTCCTGCATTTTTTTACCGGTTAAAGCTGATACTTCAAGCTTTCCGTTGCTCTTTGCCTGAATTAAATCTGACTTATTAAATATCTTTATAATTTTCTCTTCCGGTACTCCTATTACGTATTCATCTGCTTTCAACTTGGGATTTGATAAGTCCTCTACTTCGAGAACGATATCTGATTCCTCAATTTTCATTTTTGAGCGCTTAACACCCTCCAGCTCAATTGTATCCCCTGTTTTTCTGATCCCGGCAGTGTCAATTAAATTAAATTGCATACCCCCCATGATTAATGGCTCCTGAAGATAGTCCCTCGTCGTTCCCGGTACTTCACTCACAATAGCTCTGTTTTCCTTAAGTAAATAATTGAAAATACTTGATTTACCTACATTAGGTTTGCCTACGATTGCGAGATTAATGCCTTCTTTAATTATTTTTCCGCTTTCGTATGAGCTTGTTAGATTTTCAAACCTTAATATTAAAGATTCGACCTTTTGAAGAAGCTCATCTCGGGAGACAAGATCAATACCTTCTTCTGCGAAATCAAGCTCAAGTTCAAGCAGCGAACAATAATTTATTAACTCCTCTCTTAGCTCATTAATCTTTGCAGAAAATTCTCCCGATAGCATCTTAAGAGCGAGGTTGTTTGCCTGTTCCGTTCGGGCACGGATTAAATCAGCAATTGCTTCTGCCTGAACAAGGTCAAGCTTACCGTTTAAAAAAGCCCTCTTAGAAAATTCACCCGGCTCAGAGTGATATATTCCTTGCTTTATTAGTAAACTGCTGATTTTATTAAATATATAGATTCCGCCATGAGATGATATTTCAATAACATCCTCTCCTGTATAAGAGTTTGGAGATTTGAAAATTGTAAGAACAATCTCATCTATTAACTTATTGTTTTCATCAAACAGGAATCCATGATGAGCGGTATGAGTTTCAAATGAAGATAAATCCGTATCTTTAAGCGGTGTTTTATGCCGGGAAAAAATTTTTGAAACAATTTCCAGACAGTCTTTTCCACTTACTCTAATTACGGTTATCCCCGACTCGCCTACCGGCGTAGCAGGGCCAAATATTGTTCTGTTATCGAAACTCATTTTTTGGGTATCCAACCCTACGGGAAATGAACGACAAAAATACCTAAATTTCTACTCCCTAACAATGAACAGTCTTATGGGCAATGGGAATGTGTGGAGTTCTGAATTTGCCTTCATGGCTTTGTCTTACCGTGCTGCTTAGGACCTGCTTTAGTCCGTCTGGCAGTAAGGCAGAAATGAAAATTGAGCCGCTTTTGAAACTATGACCCTACCTGAAGCCGTATGCTGATTTTTCTTTTTTCTGATCATTGAAAAATTAGTTAGATAATTTTCATTCATTAATAACAAAAATTGTTCATGTTAAACTCCAGCTCAGCCGTGTAAACAGAATTAATAAAAACTACATTATGCAATATTCTCACTTATTAAAGGTAACAGAAAATTATACCCGTTAAAAAAATTAATAACGAGGAATAAATTTGTAATGGGTAAAAAAAGTTACGAAAAATTAATATTAAGGTATCCTAAATGTTTAAACTTTTTCAGATTCATATGCAAACATAATATTTATCCATTGCAAAACGCTATTACTAATATTAGCTTTACGTTAGCTTTATGATAGTATTTTACTAACCCCTTATTGACTATGAGAACTTTTTTCTTTAATATGCGTGTTGGAGGAGGCGTCACACTTGTTAATAGTATGTGAATATGTGTTGATAACACTCTTACAGTCTTTCGCATTTAATTTAATATTAACATTCGGCGGCCCAATAGTTATTAACAATTCGTTGTTAATAAACCTTATTTACCCGCATTAAGCCTATGAATATCATAAACTTGGATTTTTTGTCCATTGTTAATTACTTTTTGCTGTTCGTGTTTTGTAATAAATTATCAGGCTTAATTAAATTTTAATTTCAGGTTAACAATTTAATTCCATTTAATATAAAGCGTTATCGATTTGACTAATTACGGATTCGACAAACAGGATTATTTAGTAAATACGGCCCCTACGGAAACTGAGAGAACAGCAGCTGAAACCTGGTCTAAATTCCTTGAGCTATTCAAGCTGAATGTATCTGAACTTAAGCTCAATACCTGGTTTAAACAAATTAAGCCTAAAGAGCTCAGTGAAAATATACTTACTATTTCGGTTCCCAGCCACGATTACTACGAGATGATAGTTTCGCGTTTTGGCGAAATTATTAATAAGGCAACGCACTCAATTCTTGGCAAAGACGGCAGAATCAATTATGAAATAGATACGGTAGTAACTTTTACTGAAGCCGAACCCCCCGCTATAGAAAATACACCGAAAGCACAGGAACTAATATCGCATGTTTCACCGGCACAGGAATCTCTTTCTAACTCACTAAGGTGTTATTTAAATCCTGAATATACTTTTGAAAATTTTGTCAAAGGCAAAAGCAATGAGTTTGCGGTAGCCGCTTCTATTTCAATTTCAAACAGGCCCGGCTCCCAGTATAATCCTTTAATGCTTTATGGCGGCGTGGGGCTTGGAAAAACTCATTTAATGCAGGCTATCGGAAACCATATACGGGTAATTTCCCCGGGCAATAAAATAATGTATACATCGGGTCCGGACTTTACAACAAATTTTGTGCAAAGCATTAAAACAAACCGGATACACGATTTTGAAAAATTCTTCAAATCGCTTGATATTTTAATAGTAGACGATATCCAGTTCCTTGAGGGTAAGGAGAGCACGCAAGACTCGTTTTTTCAGATATTTAACTCATTATATCAATTAAAAAAGCAAATAGTTTTATCCTGTGATAAGCCTCCTCATCAGCTTGAAGGTTTAGAGGAAAGATTAATTACACGTTTTCAATGGGGATTAACCGTGGATATCCAACCCCCCGACCTTGAAACCAGGATAGCAATACTCAACAAAAAGTGCGAAAAAGAGGGCACTGTTGCCGCATATGAGATACTTGAGTTTATTGCAGTGAACATAAAAGATAATATCCGTTCACTTGAAGGCTGCTTAAAAAGTATCATCTTTGATGCTGAGCTAAGCGGAAGCGCCATTACCCTTGATCTGGCAAAACGAAATGTTTTAAAGTTTGGCGGAATTAAGAACAGGAAACACAATCTCGATATTGGAAGTATTATCACTGCTGTTGCAAAATACTTTAACATAGATGAATCTTTACTTCGCCTTAAAACAAAGCAGCAGGAAATCGTACAGGCAAGACATGCAGCAATGTATCTTTCAAAAGAGCTTACGTCATCATCACTGCAAACAATAGGCGCGCACTTCGGCGGAAGAAATCATGCAACGGTCATTCACGCATGCAAATGCATAGAAGATTCTATTAACAACGATCCTTCTTTCAAGGATAAACTGGAACAAATCAAGGAGATGCTATTAACATCATAATGTTTACAAAACATTATTTATTGTGAGCAGGTATAAGTAAAAATAAAAACTCAACAAATTAACTAATTATTGTTAATAACATTCAAACTTTTTAACATTTTATTACCCCGGGTGCTCGGGGTTTTCTTTTATTATCATTCATAATGAATACAATTCTGATTAATTTATGTTATCAACATAACTACTACTGCTGCTATCTTTTTTATATTTAAATAGTATAGTAATGTTAGAGAACCTGTCTATAAAAAATTATCTTTTATTAAAGAACATTGAAATTAATTTTTCAACTGGTTTCAATGTAATAACGGGAGAAACGGGAGCGGGGAAATCAATACTCATCAACGCCTTTTCTCTTCTACTGGGAGAAAGAGCAGATTATTCTATTATCAGTAAAAATAAAGAAAAAATGGTAATAGAAGGATTTATTAACCTTTCGGAAAACAATAAACAGATTATTACTCAATTTTTAAAAGAAAACGAAATAGAAATATTTAACGAAGACCAAATTATAATAAGAAGGGAGCTATACACAAAAGGATACAGCAGAAATTTTATTAACGATACTCCGGTAGGAACAAATGAGCTTAAACGGGCAGGGGATATTATAGTTGATATACACTCGCAAAACGAACACCAGTCACTATTAAAAAAAGAGATTCATATCGAGCTTTTGGACTCGTACACATCTAGGACCACATCCCCAAAAAGAAGGGAGCAGGATAAGAAAACTTTCTCAATTAAGATTGAAGGTTACAAAAAGCAATATGATGAGCTGACAGGCATTTTAAAAGAATACGAAGAATTAAAAAATAAAAAAGACGGGCTT
>DASXTZ010000431.1:0-4092 GCA_036505135.1 Ignavibacteria bacterium | reverse complement strand
GCAAGATGTTTCTCAGCTTCTTTTCTCTCTTCAAGATATTTTTCTCTTATATCGAGCAGTGAATTCATAGTTGAATCGTTGCTTCTAATAATAGCTTTCAAAAGCTCTGTATCTTTATAATCAGCGCCTGCAAAATCTTTGTTAAACTCGGAAAGAATAGTTTTAAAATTGTTCTTGTACTTTTCTGGAAGCTCTGATGCGATTTTTTCTATTTCCGCTACTCTTTCATTAATATAATCTATAATCCCCTGCCCCGTTCTTGCAAATATCCTCCGCGTACCCGAAGAAATGCTCTCTTCTTTCACTATCTTAAACAAGCCAACATCGGCAGTTTCTTTAACATGTGTTCCGCCGCAAAATTCAATGCTGAAGTTTTCATCGATGAAAACTACCCTAACGTCATCACCGTATTTTTCACCAAAAAATTTCTTAACATTCGGTATTTTGTTAGCTTTTTCAATCGGCATCACCTCAGCATAAACATTTATATTTTCTTTTACTTTTTCATTTACGATCTGCTCAATCTCTTTAATTTCATTTTCTGTTACCTTATGGAAATGGGGAAAATCAAACCGCAGGAACTTATCATCAAGATATGAGCCCATTTGCTTTACATGTGTGCCAAGCACCCTGCGCAATGCCTCATGAACAATATGAGTAGCTGAATGATTACGCTGGATTGATTGGCGGCGGGGGTAATCTAAATATGCGATTGCTGCACTAGAAACTAGGTTTTTGCCAGTTGGTCCTTTTACATACAAATAGGAACCATTAAAGGGTTTCTCAACAACCAGTTCCCCATTGTTTTTCAAAACAAGTTTTCCGGTATCCGAAACTTGCCCACCTGACTCGATATAAAAAGGATTTTTATCAACAATCACTAATTCGAGATTTGATCCTTCAAGTAAGCTGTGATTTAGAATGCTTACTTCTATACCTCTATCATCTATTATATAAGGATTGTAATAACCCGTTTTTGGGTCAAAATCTTTTATAGAAGTAGGGATTATCTTTATTTTATCTTCCCTTGCACTTCTCGCTCTTTCTTTCTGCTCATTCATCAACTCCTCAAATCTTTTTACATCTACTTCATACCCTAATTCTCTCGCCATTAACTGGGTTAAATCTATAGGAAAGCCATATGTATCGTGAAGCTTAAAAGCAACTTCACCAGAGAATACTTTGGGCTGAGCATGCTCAGCCCCTACAGAAGTTTTCTTCATCCTTTCAATCTCTTCATTGAAGAGAACTATTCCTCTGTCTAGAGTTTCGTTAAAGCTTTCCTCTTCGCCTTGAATTGCTTCCTTTATGAATTTTTGCTTATCAATTATTTCGGGGAATACATCACCCATTGTTTTAACCAGAACATCAACAAGTCCGTAAATGAACGGTTTGTGCATTCCGATATTCCTGCCATACCTTGCTGCGCGCCTTAAAATGCGCCTTAATACGTATCCCCTGCCCTCGTTGGATGGTATTGCACCATCGGCTATTGCAAATGTTAAGGTTCGTATATGGTCAGCAACAACATTCATCGGAGCAATATATTTACCGGAGTATTCTTTTCCTGTAATTTGAATTAGCTCATTTATTAATGGAAGGAAAATGTCAGTTTCATAATTTGAATTTTTATTCTGTAAAACCCTGACCGTTCGCTCAAAGCCCAAACCAGTATCAACATGCCTTTGCGGAAGCTCAAGTAGTTTCCCCTCATTATCTTTGTCATATTGAATGAACACAAGATTCCAAATCTCCATAACCTCGGGATTTCCCGCATTGATATCCAGAGGCTTGCATCCGGCTGGAGTAAAATCATAATGAATTTCGGAGCAGGGACCGCAAGGACCGGTATCGCCCATCTCCCAGAAGTTATCTTTTTCATCAAACTTTAATATATGGGTAGGGTCAATATCAGTTTCTGATTTCCACAAATTGAATGATTCCTCATCATCTTTATATACTGTAGCCCATAACCGATTTTTATCAAGATTCCAAACATCGGTTAGCAATTCCCATGCCCAGTTGATTGCTTCCTTTTTGTAATAATCACCGAATGACCAGTTGCCGAGCATCTCAAAAAAAGTATGATGGTAGCCATCATGTCCGACCTCTTCCAGGTCATTATGTTTCCCGCTTACACGTATGCATTTTTGTGTATCGGCTGCCCTTGTATAATCACGTTTACCGGTGCCGAGGAAAACATCTTTAAACTGGTTCATGCCTGCATTGGTGAACAAAAGCGTGGGGTCATCGTATGGAATAACAGGAGCAGAAGGAACAATTTTATGTCCTTTTTTTGCAAAAAAATCGAGAAAATTTTGCCTTATTTCCCGTGAAGTTTTCAATTTGCCTATAAAAAGATTCCCGCTTACGCGGGAATCAAGTTAATTTAGTAGCGGGGGACAGATTCGAACTGCCGACCTTCGGGTTATGAGCCCGACGAGCTACCAGCTGCTCCACCCCGCGATGTTATTATTTACAAATATACTCATATATAGAGAGTCATTCAAGCTATCGAAATTTACCCAAAAACTGCTTTTGTCATTCTGAGCGAAGCGAAGAATCTAATAAGAGCAAAACATTTAATACAATTATAAGATCCTTTCGCTGCACTCAGGATTAAAAGCCCGCTAATGAATTATAATGATTTCTTAATTTTTCAAGCTTCTCTTTAGTATCCTCCTGTTTCTTCTTTTCGTTTTCAACAACTTCGGGTAACGCCTTACTTACAAATTTTTTATTTTCCAATTTTTTGCTGATAGAAATCAAAAATCCCTCAGCCCTTTCTATTTCCTTTCTTGTTCTCTCTTTTTCTTTTTCAACGTCAATAATGCCTTCTATTTTCAGGTAAACTTGGTATTGATTAACAACCGATGAAATGGATTTATATTCCGGTTTAGGCAGGTTTATTCCAATTTCTGCTTTTTCAATTTTTGCAAGAGAAATAATATATTTCTTTACAGAGTTAAGTGTATCCAAACTTTCTTTCGAAGAGCATGAAATTAATACCTCACATTTTACCGAAGGGCTTAAATTTATCTCTGCTCTCAGATTGCGGATTGCTGAAACAAGGTTTTGAATATCTGATATTTCTTTTTCAACCTCAGGTAAAATTACGGTTTCATTCAAATCAGGCATATCTCCTAAAGAAATGCTTTTACTTTCTCTGCTTTCATTCAACCCATGCCATAATTCCTCTGTTATAAAAGGCATTACCGGGTGAAGAAGCTTTAAGGTGGATTCAAATAGATTTATAGCATCATTGAATATCTTCCCTGCTGCTTTAGGATTATGCGAGGCTTTTACCTTAATTATTTCTATATACCAATCGCAGAACTCACCCCAAACAAAATCGTACAATGCTTTCGATGCCTCGTTAATTCTGTATCCTGCAAGCGCATCTGTATAAGTTTTTATTGTTGTATGAAAACGGCTGATAATCCATTTATCAAATATTTCGTGTTCATAATCTTCATTTGATCCCGTAGAATTATTGATATTCATCATCAAAAATCTTGTGGCATTCCACAGCTTATTGGCAAAATTTCTTCCAATCTCACACAACTCAGTTGAAAACAAGACATCGGTACCCATTGGAGCAAGATACACAATAGTAAATCGCAGAGCGTCGGCGCCGTATTCTTCCATAACCTTGATAACATCGGGAGAATTGCCAAGACTCTTGCTCATTTTCCTGCCCTTTTCATCGCGTATCACATTATGGAAATACACATCATAGAAAGGAATCTTTCCAGTAAATTCAATAGAAGCCATTATCATTCTTGCCACCCAGAAAAATATTATGTCTGCGGCGGTTGAAAGAAAATCGGTTGGGTAAAATTTTTTCAGGTCTTTATCGTCATCGGGCCAGCCCATTGTTGAAAACGGCCATAGCCATGATGAGAACCATGTATCAAGTACATCAGGGTCCTGCTCCCAGTTTTCTATGTCTTTAGGCGGCGTAACCTCGCAGTAAATATCTCCCGTGTTTTTATTATACCAAACCGGTATCTGATGTCCCCACCAAAGCTGCCGGGAAATACACCAATCCCTGATATTCTTCATCCAGTGTTCATATACCTTCATCCATCT
>DASXTZ010000430.1:0-3415 GCA_036505135.1 Ignavibacteria bacterium | reverse complement strand
CATTCTGCCGGACCGCATGCTGAAACGTCTTCCAAAGTATCCCACATTACAGTTCCAGTCGCAGTTCCTGTTATACTGTAAACTTTCATTAAACAACTGGTATCCGGAATGCAGTCATCGGAATTGCGAAATTGTACTTTTTCTGCTCCGTCAAACAAAAGCGAATCATGCGGATTATGCCCTGATGAAAAACCACTTTGAGCAAACAAGGCACTTGATACAAAAATTAAAATTGTCTTTTTCATTTTAAATATTATCTTCTCCCAATTTTTTAATAATTATAATTTATTTACTTAATGTAAATCTATAGCCCAGATAAAACCTGAGAAAAATAAAATTTATTGCATCGTAAGTTTTTCTGTTATAAATGTATGATGCATCATTAAGAGGAATTTCATTTGTTCTGTTTAATGTTGTAGGATCGGAAGTTTTTCCAACAAGATTTGCATAATGAAGTTTAGTCCCAACAATTAATCCGCCGTTTTTGTTCACACGGATATCCATACCGGCATCTGCCAGAATGCCCATCCTGAATTCAGTTTTGCCGTCGACACTTACACCGTTCCAATAATATCCTGCATTCATCATATTAAAAGAAAGCCCGGCTCCGAAATATGGGTTCACTACTTTTTTTGGCAGTGCAGAATATTCATAGCCAATTGAAAGCGAGTGAATACGTACGTCTGTGTTATCGCTTGAGGCATTCGGGTCTTTACTAAAGGAGCTGTTTAAAAACCGCTCTGTAGATAGTCCTGTGGTCAATCTTGAGTTCCGCTGTTTACCCATCGCGTATTTAAAGTTTGCATTGAAGCCAAGTCCAAAGAAAACACCGTATGATTCATCAAAAGTAGTATAACCAATAGCGGGCCTGTACCCTTTAAAGTTATCTAATGGCTTTGCAAAGTTAATCCCTAGGTCCAATAGGATTTTTGGCTGTGCAATAGTTAACTGCAAGCAGGAAATAACTGCTATCATAAACTGCAAATGAATCGATTTACTAAAATTAATTCTCATATTCTTATTTATGTAATTGTCTTTCTAAATCAAACCGACAGCTGAAAAAAGTTTTTCCCTGTTTACTATTTGTCATCAATGTCTCGGTGTTAGAGTTGCTGTAGTTAAAAGATCGTGAACTACCTGTGCAGAATCTCTATTAACAAAGCTTAATGCAGTGGGAATTCCATTTATGGCATCTCCGCCCCTGAAGAAATCTTCATTTTCAGAAACAAAATGAAACCGGGGAGTCTTTGCGTTGGTATGAAAAAAATGCAGAAGAAAGTTGTTACCTTCGTTATATATCTCTCCTGTTACATTAGTGATGTTTATAAACCCTACATCATTGCCGGGAACCCAGGTGATGTGATAGATACCGTGATCTCCGCTTGGTGGTTCTACGTTAGGAAACCTGTTAAGGATATTTGAAACGGAAACCTGACCCGTATTATTATCAACCCTCACCAGCATTTGGTCTGCTCCGTCCGTATATGTTAATGGATATAGAGCGCCATTCACTAAGATTTCCGTCTCGTTAGCACTCATATCAATTCTTAAGTCAAATTCAGAAACATTGGAAACAATCCAGAGCCAGTTGGAAACGCTGAATTCTTCAATAACCTGGCCTCTATAATTAACACGTTGAATAACATTAGCTGCGACAGTAACAAGAGGATTCTGGGGAACCTGCGCCGGTGCCCTGTAAACTGCCGTGTTACCCTGCCGACTGATTATTGTGCCTTGGCCTGATTGAACAAAAAAGTTATGGACGTTCAACGGCAATACAACTAAATCGTCGTCGCCTTGGGGATTAACAAAATCTACTCTAAGATTTGCCGTTTGGTTAACCCGCACAAACTGCGGTGAGGCACGCAATCGTGTTATGGTAAAATAGCTCCAATCGCTAAAATGGGTTATGGGCGAGGAGATAACCCTGTTTACTGTGTCATTGCTTATATCATTAGAATAATGCCAATATCCGGAAGCATCCTGATGGGCGATTCCCATAAACATTCCAATTGTGCTTGCCAGCGTGGTGCTGTCGTAATGAAACTTGACTGTTACGGGCTGATTGAATTGCTGCCCATCAGGAGTTAATCGGTAAGCATTACTGTAACTATTATAACAAAAATTCGTAATCGGCTGAATTGTTATATCAGTATTGCTGCTTAGAGCTCCTGTCGGAATTACAAGTTCGACTGCACTATCGCTTGATATCATATTCCCCCCTGCGGAACCAATCGTCATTGAAACCGGGGTTCCATTCGGCGTTCCAACTGCTGTAGGCTGAGGCCCGCCTGTGTTTTGGTTTGTGTTTGTTGGTGGTGAATCATCGCTACAGGATGAAAAAAAGAAAGTTAATAACATGCAGAAGAAAAAACCTGAAATTAGAAATTTTAATTTATTTTTCATTTTATTATTAAATTTTTTTGTGAAATTAATTTCTCTTGTTTTTTTAATTCTTAAACTTTATAAGAAAAATATTTTCGCCAACCATCTTTCCAAAATCATTCGAATCTTTTCCTAAATAAAAAATATAAACAGCTGCACATTTATTTTTATAAAGAAACAAAATGCCTCCCTTTTCGTAATTATTGTCATAGACTTCTTTAAAAGTAAATTCACCTGCCCCTGCTTTATCGGCGTTAAATTTTTCCGCCTTTAAATCAATAGCATCTAAACTCCCCTCTTCGGAAAGATTTAAAATACCCAAATTCTCTGTAGTATCTTTTGAATCCAGGGGAACGACATTAATTCTGATCTCAAAGATATTTTTCTCATCATAATAAGTTATATCATAATTCATTAAAGGGTCTTTTTTCAGATCAAGAAGCTTCATGTCCTTTGGAGGTTCAAAAGTTAACTTGCCACGTTCCAGAAGAGATTTAAATTCTTCAGGTATATCGTCACCACAGTAAACAATTGGTTTGGCTAACAGAAAAATTATAGTATATATTAATAATTTCATTTTGCTTCTCAAAATGTCTTATTTGACTAAAATCATTTTTAAAGTTTTTGAAAAATTCTGTGCGGCACCTTCTACAATTATCCGGTAGAAGTAAACACCCGAGGCGAGATTTGTTCCATTAAATTCTGCTGTATAGTATCCTGCTTCTTTAGATTCATTTACTATAGTATATACTTCCTGGCCAAGTATATCATATAATTTTATGGATACTTTTCCCGTGATTGGGATTTCATAGTCAATTTTACTTTTCGGATTGGATGGATTCGGGTAGTTCTGGCCCATAGTGAATGCTCGCGGAGCTTCAATAACTACATTATTTGCCAGCTCATAATATTCGTAGCTTCCCGTGTAATCAATTTGTTTCAGCCTGTATTTATAGCTTGATACCTGCAGTTTCTTGTCCTCGAAGCTGTAGCTGTGCGGTTCGTTTGTGGTTCCGTGGCCGGCAATAAA
>DASXTZ010000429.1:0-11483 GCA_036505135.1 Ignavibacteria bacterium | reverse complement strand
CCTGACTTGACAGGGTGAACTGCATAATTAACAAACACGATTTGGTCAACATAAGCATTTACAATTACTACAACGATAAATGATATTATTAACACAGGGAAAAAGACCGGGAAACGCCTGTTGTAACCATAACGCGGCAGCAAAAAAAATAATATAAAGCATGAATATAATGCCATAACTACCAAAAATGTGAAGTTAGCTATAACCGTTACAAGATAAATCTTGTCATTGGTTTGGCGTATGATAAGAGCAGCATAAAGGAAAACCCAAAAAAGTATTAAGTGTATTTTATATTTAACAAATAAATTTCTGTATGTTTCCTTTGCCATAGATAAACAAAAATAGTTTAAATATTCATTTTAATTGAGCCATGCTTATGCATTTGGTCAAGAATTATCTACGTTTGGTGTAATTTTAGGAAAAATTTCTAACTGCATAAAACAATAGTACATATCTTTGCCAGGCAGATAATTTCTCAAATAAAATATAATTTATGATAAAATTGAAGTTAATTTTAGCCTCTCTATTAACCCTGGCCATATCACAGGAGCTATATTCACAGCTTAACTTCACCAGAATAACCGACCCTTCCAACCCCGTAGTAACTGACCTGTTTGAAAGCACAGGCGGATGCTGGGTTGATTTTAATAATGACGGCTGGCTTGACCTGTTTGCTGCAAACGGAAACGTAACCAGCCAGAACAATTCTTTATACTTAAATAACAGAGCAGGAAGCTTCATAAAAATAATAACAGGCCCGGTAGTGAACGATGGCGGAACATCTATCGGCGGAACATGGGGAGATTTTAATAACGACGGCAATCTTGATTTATTCGTATCCAACAGAAATAATTTCGGTAACTTTTTGTACAGAGGCAATGGAGATACAACTTTTACAAAGATAACGACGGGAAACATTGCTACGGATCTGACTAATTCAAACAGCGCCGGGTGGGTTGATATAAACAGAGACGGGCTGGTGGATCTGCACCTGATAAATTTTTCACAAAACGACCTCTTATATTTCAATAACGGAAATCCGAATTTCACATTCACAAAGATCGATACGGCTTCTTTTCTTCTTGATGGAAGCGGGTTTTCAATTGCAGGTGAATGGGCAGACTACAATAATGACCGCCTGCCTGATTTTTTTGTAGGGAACAGCGGGGCACAAAATGATTTTATTTTCAAAAATAACGGCAACTTAACCTTCACTAAAACTATATTAACCGATGCGCGGGCAACACTCGGCGCAAGCTGGGGTGATTATGATAATGACGGCGACCTCGACTTATTTACTTCAGTTTATTTAAATCAGAAGAGCCTGCTGTTTAATAACAGCGGAGCGCCAAACTATACGTTCACACAAATCGATACGGGTATAGTCTCTAATGACCCGTCAAATTCTGTAGGAAGCTGCTGGGGCGATTTTGATAATGACGGCGATTTAGACCTTTTTGTCGGAAATGACGGAACAAATAATTTTCTGTATATAAACAGCGGCGCGCCGAATTATTCTTTTACAAAAATCACAACGGGAAGCATAGTTAATGACGGCGGAAATACATTCGGGTGTGCCACAGGCGATTATGATAACGACGGCCAACTTGATATATTCGCAGCAAACCGCCTGAACCAGCAAAACTTTCTTTACCGCAATAACGGAAACAGCAACAAATGGATAACAATTAAATGTGTTGGAATCACATCCAATAAGGCAGCAATCGGGACTAAGGTAAGAATAAAAGCGGCAATAAACGGCAGCCCCCGCTGGCAAATGCAGGAGGTTATGCCGCAAACCGGATATAACAGCCAGAATTTATGGCTGCATTTCGGAACGGGAAATGCGGCATCAATCGACTCGATCAGGGTAGAATGGATTAATGGGTCAACACACAATTTTACTAATGTGGGGACGAATCAATTTATAACAATTTTGGAAAATGGAACAATAATCGGGATAAACAAAAATAATGAAGAAGTGCCCGATAATTATAATTTATATCAAAATTATCCCAATCCTTTCAATCCTGGTACGATCATCAGTTTTGATATTCCTGTGGGAACAAGCCATGGCGCTTTCGTACGGTTAATAATTTTTGATATTACCGGTAAACAAATATCTGAAGTTGTTAACAGGAATCAAGCTGCAGGTAAATATAAAGTCTCATTTTCCGCGCTTAACCTATCATCGGGAATTTATTTTTACAGTCTTATTGTTGATGGTAATGTTGTGGACACAAAAAAGATGATACTTATAAAGTAATACCCTCACCCCCGCCCCTCTCCACATAGAGAGGTAAAAGCAAAAAGCTTTTTTATTTCCCCCTTACGGAGGGGGTTAAAGGGAGGAATGGTTTTAAGTGTTGTAATAAAATCATTTCCATACTTTCTTTTGCTTGTCTCCCGCATAAGCCAGATTTTTATCCGGCAGTCCGCTTAAAGCGGACAGACGGTTAGCTCACTTTTTTTAACCCTCTCTAGGCGCCACGCGGTTTGCTTAACCACTTAACCTACTCAACTACTCAACTGCTTCTAAACGGTTATGCTTTTGCTTTTCCCCTCTCCTTCAAGGAAAGGGGTTGGGGGTGAGGGTAAACTTTTCTTTGACAAGTTTGTTTTATTTTTTGTAATTTAGTGCTGTTAAGTTATTCAACTCTTCAAAGTATTTACATCTGCTCGCATTAAAGCTGTTTAAACACTAACCCATAGGCAGTTCCTGTTTACCTTATTGACCCTATGAGAAAAAATAAAGATTTATTCGGAGAGGGGGAAATGGCAGTAATAATAAAAATAACAGCGCCGGGCGCTCTGCTGGAAAAGATAAAAAAGGCTATTGACGAACAAACGGTTGACTCGTGGTCTTACGATAAAGATGATGATTTTACTTATACACAAATGGAATGGATAGGTAGAGCCTTTTTCAGGCCTGAGGTTTATGAGGGTGAGTTAAGGTTTGGACTCAGAAAACCCGAGACGAGGGACGTAACAAAAGAAATATACAGCGTATATCACGGGCGGTTTATTGAAATGCTGCTGATACATTTTGAAAATGAATTTACAACTGCCGAAGCCACTGCACAAAAAACAGAACCGGATAATTATTGAAATATGGCTTTATACTTTAACAAAACAGATATTTAAAATTATTTTTGTAATAACCTGTTGCAGACTTGTTTGGCTTTAGACAGAAGGCAAGAGGCCTGACGTAAACCTATACTTTTTTTTGCCTGCCCTCTCCCCCTTATTAACAGGTTTTTCAAAGTTCTTTTATTATTATATTATATGATAACAAACTTATCTTTGTCACTGCTGTATTTGACATAACTTCAGCTTTTTCAAAAGGGAGTTAATATGAAAAAAGTAAATATAACTTTTGCACTATTAACCTTTCTTGTCCCGTTAAAAATCCTCCACTCGCAGGAAGGGGAAAATGAATTTTTGAGATACAATCCCGGTTATGGTTCTTGCAAATTCACCGCAGGAAGAATATCCCATCCTGCCGTACCCGGATATTCCATATAACCCCGGCACATCTCCTAGAGAAGTAAGTACTGCATATGGCACGTTTCTGGTTACTCCAAACGTGCGTGTTCATCCTATTAACTTAGGATACCAGGTTGAAGTCGATATTAAAACGCACCCGCTTAATCCCGATATAATGTGGCATCCGTTTTTACCAAGGATGCCTTTTCCTTTCAATTTTATGAGTTGAGAATCTTATCCAT
Source organism: Ignavibacteria bacterium (assembly GCA_036505135.1). Lineage (GTDB taxonomy): Bacteria > Bacteroidota > Ignavibacteria > Tepidaquicellales > OLB5 > DASXTZ01. The sequence continues at coordinate 7,755 of DASXTZ010000429.1, read as the reverse complement.
CAGGCGGTTTCAGAGCCGCCAGACGGGTTAGAAGCTGAGATTGCTTCGCTTCGCTCGCAATTAAAAGTCTACATTGCCGTTAACGTGCTTGGTTTTATCAACAAATACCCCCTGCGCGTTAATTACTGTTCCATGGCATACGTAACATGAGTTAATCGTCATGAACGAAAAATGCGGAGGTACGAATACACCGTTAGAATCACGCGGTGTGGGGTTTTGAGTTACTGGATTATTATCCCCATGACACCTGCCGCAAAATACGGTTGATGCATCAGTCCATGTTGGCGGCGCATTCAAATTACCCATTTTAAACGTGCCATGACAATAAACGCTTGAGCATGTGGGTCCGGTTCTGTTCCATACCGGGTCAGGCCTTATCGGTCCGTTAATAGTATCATGCGCAAGCGGGCCAAAGGTAATTTCAGCAATGCCATCGGGATTCGGCCCGATATGAAGCGGGTCTTCGAAACCATTGAAATCGATATGGCATTCCTCGCAGGCAACCTGCGCTGACCATCTGCTATTATAAAGATGAGTCATGTGCGCCCCAACGCCTAATGATGTGGTTAATGTATCACCGTTCAGCGCCCTCGGCGGATTTGCGTGTCCGCTCACTCCCCCGTGGCACGTCCTGCAATTTTCTGGGCCGTTGTTCCTGGTATGGCATGTTAAACAGCTAACCCCCGTACTTCCTCCGGTGTAATCGCTTCCATGGCACTGGCGGCAGGCCGATAAGTTCCATAGTTTATTATTATAAATATATTTACAATGGAAATTTGGACTATCCTTGTGCAGAGTATCAGCCCATCCGGCAGGATGAACCCCGATATCGGGAGCCAGTAAAGCTTCCTTATCAAGCTGGCTGCATCCCTGGTAAGATAAGGCTAAAATTAATATTATCGCAGCCGAGAAAAATAAATAAAACAGGTTCATATTTTTCATTTTAAAATCCTCCTGTCCTGCGGCGTGCCGGTGTGGCAATACCCGCAGAAGCCTACACCGCTGATTCCTGTAGGCTTTGCATTGTTATCGGTATGGCAGCTGAAGCAAACAGCTCCTTCAGTATCGTGCCATATTCCTTTTTCATCGGACATAAATCCCTGCTCATGCGTTTTCGGGTTAGTTCCTTTGACACCGTCATTATCAAAATGACATGTTATGCAAACAGGGTCGCGTCCCTGGACATCATGGCACGAAACACAAGATTCAACATCCTTCTTCGCAAGCTCTGAATGCAGCCCTCCGCCTGTATTTACGCCTAATGTTGTAAAACTAGGCTGCAGGTGGCTTGATGGAATAACACCTGTTACTACATCTCCGCCTTCCTGGTGGCATGAAGCGCAAAAAGTCGGCGGCTCATGGCATGTATTGCACTCAAAAGATTTTTGCCGCGCATCAAGTCCGTGTGTAAAACGGTAGTTCATATTGCCATGTGCATTCGAGAGCTTCTGCAAAGCAGCCCTGTCTGTTCTCACCCCGTTTTCTTTCGTGTAATACGGCGCGTAGAAATCATCTTTTGTATTCGAGCCCTGGAATGAAACGGGCGAATGGCATGCCTGGCAGAAATTATCGCTATGGCACATCATACAATTATTCTTTTCTGAATTAACATCATATACCACCTTGTGCTCATTAAGAAAATTTGAGCTAAGATGATTTTTCGGCTTCAGATTAGTTAAATTAGTATGACATCCTTCGCAATTTTTTGAGGCCTTCCTGTTATCATGGCATGAATAACAAGTTTCCATTTTTGGGGTTACAAGCACCGCCTCTTTGGAAAACTTTACGTTATCAAGGTCATGATGACAATCAAGGCATAGCTGCTTTTGTTCGGTAAAATGTTTCTTATGTGAAAAATTAAGCTCTGATTTGGTAGCCTTTAGTTTTTTAAACACACCGTCATAATGACAGAAATTGCAGTTCTTCTGGTCATTAACATCATGACAGGTGGCGCAGTAAGGCTTGGTAGGATTTAAATTATCCTTCGATGAAGCTGATGTTACCGCTTTTAGATGACAATCCTCGCATTTTATCCCTACATCCTTTACGTGAAGCTTATGGTTGAATTTTATCAGCTTGCTGTTATCATATCTTACACTACCCGGCTCATTCATTTTAACATTTGTTTCCCTCAGAAAGTATGCGGTCGAAGTGAGGAATATCAGCAGCCCTGTAAATAATAATAAGTATAACCTCGTTATTTTCATATTATCCATCCCTCCGGGAAAAGTTCTTAAAGAGCCAGTAATTAAAACCGACTAAAAATCTCACATCGGTCTTGTAAATCCTGTTAACAAGCATCTGACCCTGAGCATCGATAGAAAATTGAGGCGTTGGCCTGAAAGTAAATCCAAGCGCTCCGGCAAGCGAATTAACTTTATCTGTTTCATAATCGCCCAGCTTGTATCTTGAATAGCTTAACGAAAGTGATGTTGAAAGCTTATCTTTCATCAGCTGTCTTTGATAATATCCAAAAACACCGTCCGATTCACCTGTGTATCCCATATATCTTACAAAGCTTAAGCCATACATCGGATGGACCATTCCGGCCTGAATCTTAATAGAGTTATTTTTGCCTGTTGCAGCATCATCGCTTTCAAACAGCGCCACCCCAACCCTGCCGTAAAAGTTCATTCCATTCTTTATAGTATAATCTAAGCCGCCTTCTATTTCCTGGTTTTGTTTGGTTTGGCCAAATACCCAAAAAATGCTGTTGAATGAAAGCTGCGGCCGGCTGTAAATGTAGCCTGCACTAAATCTTAAGTTATCCATAACGGTTAGCCTGGCATTAAATTCTCCCCTGTAGAACTTTTTCTGCGTGATATCATAATAAGCTTTTCCATAGAAGTTGTGCTTAACCTTATATGTATAATTAAAATCAAATCCGACAAGCTGAGTAGCGGGCCCATCGAAGGTGATCTCACGCAGGGATGTTGTAAATGTGCTATCCATCCTGTTTGCAGAATATGAAGGCGGAGCAGTTCTTTTAAGAATGTAGCTTACCCCCACCATTAAGTCTTTTACTCCATAGTAAGAAAACTGCGCACCTGCCATATAATTGTTTTTTATCTCGGGATAGTCTTTGAAATCATAGGTATAAGGAACAATTGAGCCGCCATAAACTGCAAGCTGGTATTGTTTGTTCTTTCCGGCTTTAAGCTTTAAATATAAGCCGTCTAAAGTTCCTTTTCCCACGCCTGCATAAACAAATTGTCTCCCAAGCTTAAGATCTAACATGTTGAAAAGGTTTGAACCTCTTATGTATGCATTGTATAAACGGTAGTTGAAACCATCTCCTACTTTATTAGCAAGGTCTTCTTCGGTTTGGGCAATAGTATTGAAGCTCCATTTGCCGCCGGAAATTTCAAATAAGAGATTTTGGTATCCTCTGATGTGGGTGGTTTTAGCTGAAGATTCATCGGACAGGCTGTCTATCCTTTGCCACCCGTAAACATATGTATTGAAACGAAGGTTAACTGATTGAGCCATCGTACTTGCGACAAAAAAGCCCGCCGCAAATACAATGATTAGCTTCAAGTTCATTTTTTCTAGTCCTTATGGTTGTTTTTTATGCTTTATCTTTGCCCAGTATTCATCATAGCTGAAGCCTTTAAAAGTCGGGCTTTCAGCGTTATGACATCCCGTGCAGAATGATTCTCCTTCTTCGTGTATTATTAAACCGCTCTCAACAGCTTTTTGTCTGTCTTTCATTATAGAAAGTTTTTTGTACTCTGAGCCGGGGCCGTGACATGTTTCACACTGAACGCCCTGGGTCTTATCAAACGTATCAGCAAGCTCGCTCTGATCGATATCTTTACCTAATACATGGCATTTAACACACTGCGGCGTTTCTGCTGCAGGTGTTGTGAACCCCTTGTCCTTTGCAATTTGGTCTGCTTCAGGAGTTTGAAGATTCTTATACGCCTGGGAGTGCTTTGAACCTTCCCATATTTGAAACTGCCTGCCTTGTGCGTCTGATTTATGGCATGCCCCTGTGCACGCATTTACTCCTACATATTTATACTGCTCTGTATTATTAACATCATCGCCGCTTTTAGAACTTAAAAATAATAATGATGTAATTATAATTAAACCTGACAATTGTTTTATTTTCATATTTACTCCTAAACGTTACAAATGTAACTTAATTAAAGTTTATTTAACATGCACAATTGCTTAATAAAAACGATTTTTCCCAAAAAAGGATCACATTATCAGATTTATCTGTATTTTAATCTTTTGGCTTTGAGTGCTGTATTTTTGCCCAGAACTCGTCATATTTGAATTCCTTATAATTCGGGCTTTCTGAGTTATGACAAGTTTTACAGAATTCCTCATTATTATTGATCGTCAAACCGTTTTGCTTAGCTTGTTCTTTATCTTTCATTATAGAAAGCTTTTTATATTCCGAACCGGGACCGTGGCATGTTTCGCACTGAATACCCTGAGTCTTATCAAAAGTATCTTCAAGCTCGGCAGGGTCAATATCCTTCCCTAAAACATGACACTTCAAGCACTGCGGAGTTTCAGCAGCGGGTGTAGTAAAACCTCTATCCTTAGCGATCTTATCTGCTTCAGGTGTTTGAAGATTTTTATATGCCTGTGAATGCTTCGAGTCCTGCCAAATCTCAAGCTGTTTGCCTTTGGTATCACCTTTGTGGCATGCTCCTGCGCATTTATCTACACCAACATATTTAAATGTACCTGTTTTTGCAACCGGGTCATCTGAATTAGTAAATGCAGAAAATAAAATGAAGCTAATGAATAATATACCAATTAATGGTACGAATATTTTTGTTCTCATTTCGTTTATTTGTTTATGTTTGTAAAAAAATAATTTAAAGATGTTTAGTAACATATATATTATGTTTTTTGCTGCTTTTTTTCTATTTTCTTTAATTTTAAATATAAAGTAATACACAAAATAGTTATAAAAACCGTTGAAACTCCTAGTCCCAATCTCCTGAAATAATATTCATCAACTGCTTCCTTTCCGCTTATCTTTGCCTTGTTTGTTATTTTGAAACCCTCATTAATTGTATTGATATATTTTTCAATATCGCTGGTATGAGTAATAGTCCTCGAGGTAATTAAAACTTTTTTTATATCATTTGATTCAAATTTTACATCGCTCACATCCATCCCTTTCTGCTCTGCAGCATTGATGAAATAGTTAGCAACATCAACATCATTAATCAAGCTATCAATCATTTTTCTCATTGTAATAGCGGACCGGAGCCCTTTATCATTTTGATGACATTTTACGCAAACAGATTTTTCACCGTTACCCAGCATTTCGTCTGTCGGACTCGATATATCATGGTTGTTATGGCAAACACTGCATTCATGATATTTCTTACTATCAAAGGCAGATTTATGCGGGCTCTCCTGAAACATCTGCGAGTTTAATACATGGCATGTTCCGCAAACTTTTGATACGGATTCTACTTCCGGAGGGGCAGCGCCATGGTCACCATGGCATTTATTACAGGTCGGCGCATTCAAATCACCCTTTTCAAGCAACGCAACGCCATGAACGCTGTGTTTATATTTTTCATACTGGTCCGTTGGGATCTTATATTCCTTCATATAATTTGCATCACCGTGGCACTTATTGCAGGTAGATGGAATGTTGGTTACATATACTTTTGAACTGGGATCTTTAACTTTTTGTATATCATGGTTCCCGTGGCATGATGCGCAGTTTGCCGGTTTGCTATCGCCGCTGAAAACCTTCTGCCCGTGAACCGATGTCTTATATTTTTCAAGCTGGTCAACTTTAAGGCCGGGATTATAATTCCTCATTAGTGCGGCATTATTGTGGCAGCTTGCACAGGTATTTACTATATTTTTTCCGTTTACTTTAGAGCCGGGACTTTTAACCGGAATAATGTTATGAACCCCGTGGCATGTAATACAATTGTTGATAATTAAACCCTGACCTGTTGATGACTGGCCATGAACACTCTTGCTTAATGTTTCAAATTCTTTGCTATGGCACTTTGCACAAATTTTAGAGACCTGTAAACCGCCGGGAACACCTATGAAACCTTCCGATTTGCTCATTGATTTATCCTGATCTTCTTCGGTGGAAATTCCTCCATGACAGGCAGAGCATGCCACCCCTTTTCTAAAATGTATATCACCTTTATAAAGATCGGCCGGGGTCTTTAATTTACCATCAAGAATTGAATGACAATTGAAACATTGGTCTTTGCTTTCTATTTCCTGCGCTGAAGAATAGATTGTATTAAACAGCAGGAAGACAAATAAAATACCAAACCTCAAAATCTTTTCGTTCCCAATCATTTAAAATAAAAAAATTAATTATTTAGCAATATAGCCATAAATAGTGAACACAATAATGTATATGATGACAAATATACCTGCATATGATAACCAATACCTTTTTTCTCCGGCTTTTGATTTCCTGTCCCAAACAGGCACTAAGAACCACAACACGCCGGCAATTGAAAATAATAATACACCAAAAACTTCACCGTCTAACACCAGTACCCTGGATGGAATTAATTTAAGAGTTTGAAACATGAAAAGGAAATACCATTCAGGTTTAATGCCTGCCGGGGCCGGTGCCAGCTCATTGGCCTTCGTTCCTAATTCCCACGGGAAAAATACGGCAAGAATCGATAAAACGTTTATTATAATAAGCCACAATAACAAATCTCTAATTAAGAAATTCGGGAAAAATGGGATTTTTTTCTTGCTGGCCGATGGTAGCTCTTCCCAGTTTTCAGGCGCATGCATTCCCTGCCTTTGAATAAATATCAAATGCAGTGTTAAAATTATGGTAAATATCCCGGGCAGTAAAGCAACGTGAAAGCCAAAAAACCTGGAAAGTGTAGCTCCTGAAACTTCATCTCCGCCCCTGAGAATATTCATAATAAAACCGCCTATTAACGGGATAGCCTTGGGAATATCAGTCCCAACTTTAGTTGCAAATAAAGATAATTCATTCCAGGGCAGCAGGTAACCTGTAAATCCAAACGCCATTCCCAAAGCGAGAAGAATAAAACCTGAATACCATGTCAATTCTCTTGGCTTTTTAAAAGCCTTTGTAAAGAAAACACTGAACATATGAATAAATATGGAAAGTATCATCAAATTAGCAGACCATGAATGAATTGACCTGATCAACCATCCAAACTTTACTTTTGCAGAAATAAATTGCACACTTTCAAATGCTAACTCTGCACTGCCCTTATAGTAAAGAAGAAGAAGCATTCCGGTAACAACCTGTATGATGAATAACAAAAGAGAAATACCGCCAAAATAATACCAGATAGTACCGTGATATAAAGGTACCTCTTTCTTTTTCATGAAACTTATCAAGCTATCAAGCTGGAAACGCTCATTTACCCAGCTATAACCTTTTTTCAGCAATGACTTTTTTTCTATCATATTGTCATGTTATTTAACAACAAAAATTTCATCATTTTGGACAATCACGTTAAACGGAGTTAATGGTTTTGGCGGCGGGCCGCTTATGTTTGTTCCATTCAAGTCGTATCTCCCGTTATGGCATGCGCACCAGATTAAGCCTTCATCTTTTTTGTACTGAACGGTACAATCTAAATGAGTGCATGTGGCACTGAATGCCTTTAACTCACCATCTTTAGTTTTAATTAGTATACCCGGTTTGTTCCCATTTTTAAACATTAAGCTCGAGTTGTTTTCAATTTCACTAGCTTTGCCAATTTTTATGTTTGATACATCAACATCAGGTGATTTTGGCGG
>DASXTZ010000428.1:0-2545 GCA_036505135.1 Ignavibacteria bacterium | reverse complement strand
AAATTAATATACCTGGAAAAATTAGCCCGGCCAATTTTTTTATAATTCTCTGAATTATGAATAATAAAATGTTATTCATTATTAATTTTTATTTTAGTTACTTGTAAGTGGAATTTTATTTGCATTAAAATAACTATTTATTTATAAGCTTATCAAGGTTTAATTCTACTTATTACTTAATCGCAAACAGTTACAATATTGGGTTAGAATTCTAGGACATAAGTTTTTTAATTTCACTTTTTTAATATATAATGAAAACACGTTAGGCACAATCACGTAATAATAGTTGAATTTTTACTTAATTTTAAAGGAAAATCATTTCCCTGAATAACGGGATATTCACGCCCTATAACTACTTTACGGTAGAGGAAGTCATATTCTTTCTTATACTGAAATTCAGTTAAGTTTGCCATAAAAAAGCCATTTATATATATACTGGCTTTGCCCAATTGCTCCCGAAACAGGTTCACGGGTATCTTTGTGTCATACTAATTAAGTAGGGGATACATAGCAGACAGGAAGTTTTTATTAAGAACTTTCAGAAAGGTAATTGCTATGAATCCTTTTTCATTTTATGAAAACTGTAAACATAGCCCAGCCACCCCGGTTCAAGTGAAATTTGCTTTTTATCGCTTAAAAGGATTGTATTATTAAAAATAAATTAATGAAAGGAGCAAAACCATGTTTTCAATTTTAATAATAGTAGTAATATCTATGTTTTTATTTGTCCCATATCTGGCAGATGGTATTACATACTATAAGAGCTAACGGCATTAGCTCTAAAGATAATATCAACTCATTATCCGATAGCACAGTTTAAAAACCGGAGCTTAAATTGGATTTATATTATCGTTGAATGAAATTATTGAAATTACTAATTTAAAGTAATTAATTTAAAGGTAGGGTACTAACGGCTATGAGATTAGCAAAAATATTAATTTTTGCGTTATTTACAATATTATTTATTTTTGATAGCAGTCTTGCGCAGCAAAAAAGAGCAAGAGATGATTACAGTTTCCTTAAACTTCTTCCAAAGTACGATAATAATATTTCTTCAATGTCAGTTACAAGATATGACTTTACAGTAACTCTTAGTGATGGCACAATTCTGGATGCTTTGAAGTTTATTCCTGACGGGCCAATGCCTCCGGGAGGCTGGCCGACTGTAATTTTTGTTCATGGTTACGGTGATAATAAGGAAACATTGGCAGGCTTTGCAAAAGCACAAGCTGAATATGGCTATTATACTGCTACGTTCAGCATGAGAGGCCAGGGAAAGTCAACGGGTCTTTCAAATCTTATCAGCAATATTGAAGCGAAAGATATGATTCAGTTTGTTGATGCTATTAAGAATGATTCGGTTAAGGGCTCTGCTCCCGGAAATATTCTTGTTATGGGCGGTTCACAAGGCGGACTTGTACCTTACATGGCATGCTGCCTTGGTATGAAAGTTAGAACTATTATATCAGCACTTGCACCTCCTAATTTTGCATCAAGCTGGATTGAAAATGGTTCGATAAAAATGACCTTCCTCTGGACAATTGAATATACTCCTGATACAGCTCGTTACACTCCCCAAGTTGATAGAATGAGTAAATGGGTTTATGCAAATAACAAGCAATATTGGGATAGCCTCGCAGTATGGCTTCCGCCAACGAGAGATTTTATGAATATTGTAGCAAAGAATACCGTCCCTCTTATAATGGAGGGTTCCTGGCAGGATAAATTTTTTAATGCATCAGGTATAATGAAAGCTGCCGATTTAAACACGGGTTCCCCCTTCAGATTATATATAGGTGCTGTACAGGGCCACGGCGGTGATCACTCCGCTACTGAAGATCAATGGCATATGAACTTTTTTAATGAATGGTTTTTTTATTGGTTGTTTAACCAGCAAAACGGGGAGTTAAACAAACCAAAATATGAATATGCCTCAACTACATATCCTATTACTAACAATTATTGGACTTTCGTTCATGACAGCTCAAGAACGCCGTTCAGCCAAATAACATCTAACTACAGGTTATATTTCAATACCAGCGGGCGTTTGACAAAAACTGCAAGCAGCTTAGGACAAAAAGCATCCTTAAGGAACCAGGTTTCAGGCGGATTGACTATGCAGGAAGCTGTTGATGAGGAATTTACAGGACCAACATTTAGTGCAAAGTTTGTAAAAAGAAATGTTACGTTTACGTCAAATGCACTCACTTCTGATTTAAAGTGGCTAGGTACGCCAAAAATAAATTTAAATTATACCTCAACGGCCAGCACATTTGTTCAGTTTAATTTCCAGGTCTATGAAGTTAAGCCCGATGGTTCACAAAGGCTGATTAACAGAATTAATTATACAGATAGAAATTATACAGTAAACTCAACAAGGACAAAGAATTTTGACGGACAGGCTCATTCACATATCTTCCGCGCGGGTAATAAAATCCGGATAATTGTAACAAATCTTGATACTTCGCCGGAAGACACAACATTTCTCGGAACAAATCCATTTGTATTGCCAACATTGAACAATGGATATCATTACATAAAATTG
>DASXTZ010000427.1:0-3548 GCA_036505135.1 Ignavibacteria bacterium | reverse complement strand
AATACGGCCTGGCTACAATGTGCATTGGCGTTGGGCAGGGCATTGCTTCGATAATTGAAAGAGTATAGTTTTAATTGCAACCAAAGCGAAGCAATCTCAATATTCTATGCTAAAAGCAGATGCAGATAGGGCTGTTAACCAGGATTCTACATTGAATTTACCTAATACTTTAAGTCTATTAAGAATTATTCTTGCTCCAATCTTTTTATATTTATTTTTATCGGATTCCAAAACTGCCGTTTTTTTGGCTTTCATAGTTTATACTTTTGCCGCTTTAACCGATTGGTATGATGGCTGGTATGCGCGGCGTTATGGCTATAAAACAAAATGGGGACAGTTTATTGACCCCCTGGCAGATAAAATATTAACTTCCTCTGCCTTCATTGGGTTTTATCTTTTAAAACAAAAAAACCCAGCGTTTTTGGGAGCGTTTGAACCTGTGCCAATTTGGATATTAATAGGGATAATAATATTGCGCGATATAACATTAACAATCGCACGCTCGGTACGAGAGCTAAGAGGTAAGGAGTTCAGAACTTCTGTGATATCAAAAAGCAAAACCTTTATTCAAATGGTATTCATTTTTATAATAATAGGGTGTCTCTCATTTGGCACATTTTTCAGCAGTTCTGATATCGGTTATTTTATGCTCAGATATTTACAATCAAGCTTAAACTATTATATATTATTTTTTATATCGTTATTAACTGCGGCAAGCGGCATTGCATACATATTTGAAAAAAAAGGCTAATGGCACTTAGAATTATTAAAGAGAAGCAGCCTATCAACCAAGATGTTAAGGTACCATTCTGGGCAAACATTGTCGGAAGCGGTTTGTTTACAGGATATGTGCCCATTGCCTCGGGGACAGCAGGCAGCTTCCTTGCCCTTATTATCTACCTCCTTCCGCATATGTCTGAGTTCATTTATCTTTCTTTCCTTATCCTTTTCTTTTTCCCGGTAGGTCTTTATGCATCTGAGCGTATGAGGCTTCGTTACGGCGAAGACCCTTATGAGGTGACTATTGATGAAATTGTTGGCCAGTGGTTTACCTATCTTATTGGATCTATTGTATTTGAAATCTTTTTTAAATTTAAATCCTTTGATCCTGATTTTCAATTAGCGACGAAAATTACTTTCGGGTTTGTTGGCTTCCTATTGTTCCGGTTTTTTGATATCCTTAAAATAGAGCCGGCAAAATTTTTTGATAATAAGGATTCCGGGTTCGGAATTATGATGGATGACATTATATCGGCCTTTTACGCCGGAATACTTTCTTCTGTTATTACGCACTTTGTCTGGTACAAATTCTTAGCCAAGTTTCTGATATGAAGGCTGCAATCCTTACTATTGGAGATGAAGTTCTTATCGGGCAAGTCATTAATACAAACGCTTCATATATCAGCAGGCAGCTGTTTTCTATTGGTATTCCGGTCGAGCGTGTTGTGACTATCCCTGATACAGAAAAGGATATAATCAGTGAGTTCAGAAAAGCTTTTTCAGCATATGATATTGTTATTGCTACAGGCGGGCTAGGCCCTACGCATGATGATATTACAATAAAATGTATAGCAATATTTTTTAAAATGGATCTAATCCTTCATAAGCCAACTCTTAATAAAATAAAAAAATCATTCCGAAGAAGAAAGCTTGTGTTTCCTGAAAATAATATAGCCCAGGCAATGATGCCTTCGAGTGCAGAAATATTTGAAAACAAGGCAGGAAGCGCGCCGGGGATACTTTTAAAAAAAAGAAAAAAAATATTTTTTGCAATGCCGGGGGTGCCTCATGAAATGGAGCTTATTACCAGGAACCATTTAATTCCCTATCTGCAGAAACACAAAATTAAAAGCCGTAATAACGGAGTTCTCATTCAGAGAACGCTTCATACAATTGGGATCCCCGAATCATTGCTTTCTAAAAAATTAGGAAATTTAAATGAAATAGTCCGCAGGAATAAAAGCTATGAGCTTAAGCTTGCGTTTCTGCCTTCAAATTATGAGGTGCGGCTGCGGATTACCATTAGCGCAAATACAACACGGAAAGCAAATGAATTAATTAATTCCGCAATAAAATTAATTAAACAAAGAGCAGGAAATTATATTTACTCTACCGATGAAAGTCCTATCGAGCAGGCAGTTGGTAAGTTATTGAAAAGAAAAAAATTGACCATTGCAATAGCTGAGTCGTGTACGGGAGGGCTTGTTTGCTCTAAGCTGACAAATATTTCCGGAAGCGCTGATTATTTAATGAATGGCATTGTTTCTTATTCCAATGAATCCAAAAAGAGGCTGCTTGGCGTAAAACAGCAGACACTAAAAACGTATGGCGCAGTAAGTGAACGTGTAGCCAAAGAAATGGCCGATGGAATAAGAAAGCGTTCCAAGACTGACATAGGAATATCAACAACAGGCATTGCCGGTCCTACCGGCGCAACACCCGGGAAACCTGTGGGTCTGGTATGGATAGGATATTCTGATAAAGATGTTACATTTGCAAAGGATTTTATTTTTACTAAAGACCGATTGAGAAATAAAGAAATAATGAGTAAAATGGCGCTTGAAATTGTGCGAAGAAAACTTCTTAAAATAGAAATTAGATAACCACCCCTTAGTCCCCTCCTAAATTAGGAGGGGATAAAAGAGTTTGGCTTAACTATTTATAATCCCCTCCTTTGTAAGGAGGGGAAGGGGTGGTAGAATGGCCGGGAAAAAAAATTCTCACTCTAAATGATATTGGTTATTGACAATTGTCAATTTGATTTTAAAATATGATTGAAATAAAAAATTTAAAGAAAAGCTTTGGTAAGAAAGAAGTTCTCCGCGGTGTCAATCTTAACATTGAGCAGGGAAAATCTACTTTTATTATAGGGGCAAGCGGCTGTGGAAAATCTGTTTTGCTTAAACATATTATCGGCCTTTTAAGGCCTGACCAAGGAACCATACTGATAGATGGCGAAGATATAACAAGAATGGATGAAAAAGAAGTATACAGGATACGGAATAAATTTGGATTTCTGTTTCAGGGATCTGCTCTCTTCGATTCAATGACAGTAGGAGAAAACATCGGGCTGGGCTTAAAAGAAAATACGGATACGCCGCAGGAAGAAATCGATAAGATTGTAGCTGAAAAACTAAACCTTGTAAATCTTGAAGGTACCGAAAACCTGATGCCATCGGAGCTTTCGGGCGGAATGCGCAAACGTGTGGGACTTGCAAGAGCTTTAGCGTGCAGCCCGCAATACATTTTATACGATGAACCAACAACCGGTTTGGACCCAATCACAAGCGAAACAATTGACCAGCTTATAGGTTCTGTTGCTAAAAACGAAAAGCTGCAGGTTACTTCCATAGTGGTTACCCATGATATATTCAGCGTTTACGAAGTTGCCGATACCGTTGCTATGATGTTTGAAGGGGTAATTCATTTTGAGGGGACGCCAAATGAGCTTAAGTCAACAAAGGACCCGATAGTAAGAGAGTTTTTAGAGCGAACTGACATGGTTAGGGTAAAACGTTAAATGACATCCTTATGTAATTTTGACCAAA
>DASXTZ010000426.1:0-1519 GCA_036505135.1 Ignavibacteria bacterium | reverse complement strand
GTTATTGTTTGATCATAATTTCTTAGCTGAACAATATAAGTGCCGGCAGCCAGAGTGGATGAAAGGGGAACATTAATCCGGCCGGTTTGGCCACTTAGGTTTTGCTTTAGCATGACTGTGCCATTCATGCTTATTACTTCCAGCAAGTTAAAAGGATCATTGACAAAAATATTCATCACACCAGTATTTATCACTGAAGGATAAATAAAAAATGCACTTATTTTATTAACATGATAAAGAAATGGTTCAGTATATAGCCATCTTCTGTTGTTATCAACAATCTTTATTCGATAAAACGCACTATCACTGTAAGAAACGTGATGTTCAAATTCGTAAAAACTTCCATTAAGATTATTTCTGGCAGGTATGAAGCCAAGATTGTGGTAGTATTTTCCATCAGAACTATATTCAATTTCGAATTGCATAAGGTTTTCCTCTAATGCAGTTTTCCAGCTTATACCTACATTTCCGTTTCTGGAGTCAACATTTAAATCAGTTAATCGAACCGTCAAAAGCCCTTGTGCGCTGATAGTAATAAATGCAAAGCAGAAAATAAAAAGGGAGAGGATAGTGGTACGTATGTAAATCGTTTTCATAAATCAAGATTTATATGAAACAATCATGGTGTACCAGATAAACATTTACAAAATCAATGCCTGATAAACGATTTAATCAAATGTTTTTGATGTTTCTAACATCTAGCTCCATGACATAGATAATAGCTTCATAGATAGTGCTTAAACTGATTTTTAAAGCTGATCAGAATAATACTTTTTTAGTAAGGTGTAATAAGCAGAAAACAGGTGATGAGTAAAAAAGTTGTGGTCGCTTTCCGGAAACTGTTTTCGATAATCATCATCTGCCCTTAAAATCACAGGTGCGCCTGCCGCATGTAATTATTGCCTTCCACATATTGGGGTTGTTTTAATTGAGGCAAATTTTTTTTTATAGGCTTATAAACAAACTCACCCAACGATTTTTCAAATTTTTTTTGAGCTTTTTCGGTGGATTTATTGAGTTTTTTGTAAACTTTTTTTACTGCTAGTCTCACCAAAAATTTTTCTTTTTTAATGATGTCTTTCACATGAATAAAGGGATTGGTGAGATTAAATCATGGATGGTTGGAATAGAAAAAGGAGTTTCGGGAACCCAGTCGGCAGTATTAACTATGGTAAATGCCCAGCCATTGCGAGTAATGAAATCAAAATCGTAAGCATAATACATGTTGCCTGGTTTTGGGGCTGCACTGCAATAGGTTTTGAAAACAATATCGGCCGGGATTTTTCCTTTTTGTTTTTCATATTCTAAAAATGATCGAAGAAGAAAGCTGATTGCTCCACCCTGGCTATGTCCAAAAAGTAAAAATTCTTTTACATGCTTTTGCCTGTAATACTCATTGATCTTTGTTTCAATATCCGGAGCTAAATAACCAAGCCCGATTGTCCAGCCGGTATGAACCATTGCTTTGGGATCAGTCGATAGCTGATAATCAAAGCTAGTGCTGTCATTTAATTGCAAG
>DASXTZ010000425.1:0-2566 GCA_036505135.1 Ignavibacteria bacterium | reverse complement strand
ATTGCAATTATCCCGCCAGCTGTTGTTCCAAAGACAGGGTCTGCCGATATTGTGCTCGTTGCCAGGTCAAGTGAATATTCTCTTTGATATTTCAGCTCATTCTTCCTTGAAATACTTTTAATTTTACTATATGACCATAATTCTTTAATCTTATCAAAGCTCAAAAGCTGTGTACTCTTTGGAGTATCAATTAATTTTTCAGCATTGTTAAGCATCCTTACAGATAGCTTTTTGTTCTCATAAGATGCAAAAACAATTTTATCTTCACCTGCCCATTTAGGGTCAAATGCGCCTGTAGTAAAGTTTGTAAGCTTCTTGATCTTCGAGACTTCTTTATTTGTTGTTTCTCCGTTGCCTTCAGGTTGATTTCCCTCAGGCTGATTACCCTCACCAAGCTCTTTTATCCAGATATTTTGGACTCCACCTATTGTGGACGTAAACACAATCTTTTTCCCATTTGGTGAGTATTGAGGCGAATAATCAATTTCATCTCCTGAAGTTAGATAACTTATAGAGTTATTTTCCAGATTATATAAAAAAAGATTATATCTGTTATTATAACCATATGAAGTTCTGTCCGAAGAAAATACAATTGATTTTCCATCCGGTGAAATGTCAGGGTCGCGGTCATCATAGTAGTCATTGGTCAGGCGGGTGAGTTTTCCCTGCTTTATTTCAAATATATACAAGTCGCTCTTTCCGCTCATATCTATTGCAGGGAAAATAATTATTTTACCATCGGATGAAAATGAGGGAGAGCCAATTTGCACAATATTATCGAAATGATAGCTCATAATTACCTTTTCTTCCTTAATATCATAAAGATGCATCGCATCTGTTGCACCGCTTTTTGTTGCAAATGCAAGAATTCCTTTTGAAGATATATCAAGGCCGGTTCTGAAATAATGGAACTCTTCAAACTCTTCAGAGCTCTCGCCTTGAATAACAGTTGTAATATCTCTTTTATTTTTAAGATTTATTTTATAAACATTTGTATATCCTGATTTATTGCCGATAAAGTATACCTCTTCCTTTTTTCCATCGCTGTAATATGCAGGCTTATGGCCAAATCCCCCGGTATAGATAGACGTCGAATTTATCGAAGGGTTATCCTCTTCCCCAAACTGGGGGAGGAATTTCTTTTTAAGCCAGTAGAGCCACTCTTTATCAAATCCTGAATAATCCTTACCGATTGTTTTTTCCATTACAGATGAAAAATCTTCCGCCATCCAGAAATTATCTGTTAAAGCAAGAACTTTTTCCTTTCCAAAATTCTCTGCTAAGAAAATTAAGGCATTTTGACCCATCTTATACATCAGGAATGTTCCGTAAAATCTTTCCCAGTCATCGAGTCCGACCATATAATTGTTCAGCACGGCATCCTTAATTATCATTTCGGCGGTAGGATCCCACTCTGTTGATAAATATTCTGCAAGCCCTTCGGTAAACCATAATGGGGGCATCCTGTCAATAGTTTGCCGGTGAAGCCTTAACACATTTCCTATCTTTGCAGTCATAAAAACGTGGGTGAGCTCATGCCTGATGACGTGCTTGAAGTTGCCAAGCGAGCCGTCAAACGGAATAACAACCCTCCCCTTTACAAATTCAAAAAAACCTCCTACCCCATCGGGTATTAACCCCGGAGTTGTATTTGTTTCGCGGAAATGTGTTGCGGTTGAGTAAAATATTATAGGGACAGTATCAACAAGAGAGTAATTAAAATTTTGCTGGTGGATTTTATAAGTTTCTTCAGCGTAAGCCGCGCCAATTTCAGCCAGCTCACGCATTTCAGGATAAAAAAATATCTTAAAATGTTCGGTTGAAAGCGTATGCCAGTCAAAGTTATTGTATTGAACTTTGTTCCGGCCAAATCCAACATATTGCGAATCAGATTCTGAAGCAATAACAAGAAGGGCTGCAAGAATCAAAAATTTTCTAGCATAAAGCATAACTTAAAAATATCGTAAGGTTTTTTGAAAAACAACTTAATTTTAGGGTGCATTAAATTTGCTGCCCGAAATGAATGTATAAAAACCTTATTGCAATAAAATCAAATATTAATAAGCCTAATTTTTTATGCTTCCCAAATATTCGCTTGTCTTGCTAATAGTTTGTTCAAATATTTTGTCATCTTTGGATTTATCTAACACGAAATCATTATTTATAGAAATTCTCAATGCCTTAAGACCCTGAATGCCCTGCATATCTGCAAGTTCCAGGCTCTCAACACTGCCATTTATATAATTCTTGGTTCTTAGGAAGTTGATATACTGCCTATATTCTTCGGCTTCGTTTTCCTGTGAATAAACTATGGCTATCTTTCCCGGACTTACAAGCCGTTCGCGTGTTCCTTTTATCTCGGCCTTATCAATTCTTTTCTTGATTATTTCATGCCGGATATCGTAGCTGTTTGCTATATCAAACTTTTTTTCATCATATAAAAATTTTATGCTTAAGGTTGAGTTCTGTACAAAGATCAAGTGAGTTGTATCAAGCGGAATGCTGAGCCTGTCTTTAAGATCAACACATTTTTTTGCTATGATACACATTGTGACAAGCTGCCATA
>DASXTZ010000424.1:0-1911 GCA_036505135.1 Ignavibacteria bacterium | reverse complement strand
CCGCTTCCCTGTAATCAGGATAAAGCTCTAAAGCCCTTAACAAATCTGCTTCAGCCAATGCGCCATTTCCCAATGCGGTATTTGTATAAGCCATCAGAAAATATATAGTAGAAGCTTTAGGGTCTATTGCGGCCAGCTTATTTAAGACGAGCATTGCTCTTTGATAATCTTTGGCTTTGACTAATTCTTCAGCCTGATTTAAACCGTTGGTTATATCCATGCTTAATAAATGCGATTTATCAGGGATATATTTATAAACATACATTATTTCTACATTTTCTCCTGCCTTAAATAATGGAGTTTGATTTGCAACTGTGGCCCATTCTTTTAAAAAAGCAAGATAAGAAACATTTTGTTTTTTAAGTTCTTCTTCCATAAAGCTGCGGAATTCGGGCTTATGCAGCTTTGGGATAAATTCAGGATTAATTAATCCTACAATATCAATAATCTTTCTATCTGAGTAAAAGGCGATTGCGCCAACATCATGTGTAGCAATTATTGACCCTTCAGGAGTATTATTCTTAAGCCATTTTGCCGTTAATACTTGTCTTGAATATATATGATTGGTTTGGTCCTGGTATACCTCTCTGTTTTTGTAGTAGGCAAACCAGAAGTAAACAACCGCTGCCATAAGTATTATAATATTCAGAGTATTACTAAATTTCTTATCTTCAAAAAACTTAGCCATCCAGAAAAAAAATTCCCTCAACCCGTAAACAAATAATAAAATATAGAATGGAAAAATTGGCATCAGATATCTGCCGAAGCGGTGTGAATAAGGCAGCTTATACCAGTAAACAAAAATCAGCGCTAAAATAAATAGTAATGCCGTAAAATTTCTGTTATATTTTTTCTGTATAATATCATAAATGATTTTGATGGCTGCAATTATAAAGGGTATGATCAGCAAAGAATAGGCAGATTCCGTAAAATATCCCCAAACTTCTTCTTTCAAAAAACCTGGACGGCGGAATTGAATATCCGGCAAATAGTAGTTTATTTTAGCGCTGTAAGTATTGGGAAAAATGGAGCCGGAAATGGCCAGATTCATAGCAAAATATAAAGCAACAATAGCGGCGGCTATAAAAAAGATTTTCAGCAGATCCGCCTTAGAAAATAAATTTATCTCTTCATTTTTAACGGGAGATGATTTTTTTAAATATACAAGCAGTATATAATCGATAACTACAGCACCTATAAAGGCAGCAGCATCGGGCCTGACCCACATTGAAAGCCCCAGAGTAACGGCAAAACCAATAACATTTCTCCGATGATAATAATAAAAACATGCAACAAGAATAAATATAAACATCGTGGTCTCCATTCCAGATGCCGAAATGAGGTTTATCCATTTATCTAACGTAAATATTAACGCTGCAGCAATAACAAGCCAGTTTTCTTTAAGAAAGGTATCTTCAGACACTCTGTAAAAGTAAAATACGGAAAGTGCAAAAAACATAATTCCCAATACATAACTTAGCCACATTTCATTTTTAGTTATTAAAAATCCAACAGCAAGAACAAAAGTGTAAAGCGGAGATGTTGAACCCGCAGTAACTACCTCATTTTTGAAATATGAAAAGCTTCCATATTCGGCAAGGTTTTTTGCAAACTGCAGGTGTATCCAGGGGTCATCTATTGTAAAACTATAAAAGTGGTTAATAGAGTAAGCATAAATAATGTAATAAATAGGAAGAATAACCGCCAAAATTATTAAAACCACCGGGATTATTTTTTTTGCCAGGGGATTAATCTTTAGCGAAAATCTGATATCAGTTCTTGTTGGTTGTTTCTGCTGTTTTGCCTGCTTCTTCTTCGGTTTAGCCACTAAAAATACCTGATAAAATCACAAAATAGCAAAATTTAGAGTTGTTTTCAATTTATTCTGTTGTAGAATTTTTTATGTATTTT
>DASXTZ010000423.1:0-3091 GCA_036505135.1 Ignavibacteria bacterium | reverse complement strand
GGCCCCATAGCAACTCCTAATACCTGAAAAATCTTTTTTAAAATGATGCTCGGTAATCAGTTCTACGGCTGTGTGATGCTCAAATACAGTTATGTTTTTAGCTTTGCTTATCTTATGCAGTAGGGCTCTTTCAATTTCTTTCCCTGTGCTGTCCTTGGCATGTATTATTCTGTTTGCAGAATGCCCGCCCTCTCGCCCCAATTCAAGCTTTCCGTTTTCTTTTGAAAAGTTAACTCCAAATTCAATTAGATTCTTGATTAAGGCAGGTCCGTTCTTGACAATTTGCTTTACAGCAGCGGGATGACATAGTCCGGCTCCGCAATCAAGCGTATCCTTTATATGATATTCAAAGCTATCGTTCTGAGAAACAACTGAAGCAATTCCTCCCTGGGCATAGTTAGTGTTAGATTCAGCCTTTTCCTTTTTGGTGATAATTAAAACATTGGCAAATTCGGATGCTTTTAACGCAAATGTAAGACCGGCTATACCACTTCCAATAACTAGTATATCGGTTTTAATTTGCATTAAATCCCTAAATACTGCGGTGTAATATCCTGTTTATTTTTTGCAAGGATGAACCTGAAGTCCTGCAATGTTAGAGATGAGTCTTCAACTAATGAAAGCCTAAGCAGGTGCTTAAATGAAAGCTTTGTAAGCTGGCTGATTGTACCATCTTTCAGCTGCGTAAAAACCATTGGATGAACCTTTAAAATAAGTTTCCCCGAGGTAATACCTTTATGCTCTGCTTTATAGCGGCTTATCCACTTTTCAATCCTTGTGATTATGTTGGCTGAGCTTTCAACAATTCCTGTTCCGCCGCAAAGAGGACATTGTTCGGTTATTGAGCGGACTACATTTTCGCGCACTCTTTGCCGGGTAATCTGAACAAGCCCGAACTCTGACATTGGAAGTATGGTTACTTTTGCCCTGTCCCTCTTAAATTCTTTTTTTAGTTCGTCATATACCTTCTTCTTATTCCTGTCATCATAAACATCAATGAAATCAATTACTATTATTCCTCCAAGGTCTCTGAGTCTAATTTGCCGAACAATTTCCCTCGATGCCTCAAGATTGGTTTTAAGCGAGTTCGTTTCCTGGTCTTTACTGCGTGCATATTTGCCGCTGTTAACATCGATCACGTACATCGCTTCAGTCTTTTCTATTATAAGATGGCCGCCTATCTTTAACGGAACGCGCTTGCTTAAGGTCTGGTGTATTTCCGTTTCTACATTATGCAGGTCAAATAAAGGTTTTGAGTCTTTATAAAATTCAATTTTGTTCAGAAATTCCGGTGAATTATATTTTAAATAACCGGTAATCTCCTTAAACATTTTCTTCGAATCAATAAGAACCTTTTCAACGTCGTCGCGGAGCAGGTCCCTTATAATACTTGTTGTCATCGAAAGGTCTTTATACAGCAGTGCGGGAGGTGTTTCGGTTTTTGCCCGTTTTTCTATATTATTCCATGAATCCAGGATATTCTGCAGGTCTTCTATTATCGATTGCTCATCCTGTTCTTCAGCCACTGTTCTTATTATCGCTCCAAAATCCAAACCCTTCTGTGCACGATGGCTTCTTACAATATTCTTTAGTCTTCTCTTTTCCCTGGGATTATCTATTTGCTTCGAGGCGTTTACCTTGCTTTCGAAGGGCAGAAAGACAAGATATCTGCCGGGAATAGCAACTTTAGAAGTAACTCGTACTCCTTTATTGCCAACAGGTTCTTTTGTTATCTGGACAATTATTTTTTGGCCTCTTTCAAGCCTGGGCGGCTCATGTCGCGGCCTATAGTGCGGGCGGTTTGGAGGCTGCTTATCTTCTTCGTCTTCTTCATCCTCATCGGCATCTATTCCAAAAAGGTCATTAAATTCTTCGACTTGTTCACCTACGTCTGAAAAATGAAGGAATGCATCCTGTTTAAATCCAAGGTCAATGAATGCAGCTTTAATACCGGGGATAACCTTTGCAACTCGTCCCAGGTAAATATCGCCTACAACGCGCTCGTAATCCGGATTTTCGTAAAATAATTCAGATAATCTTCCGTCTTCAAGTATTGCAATTCTATTTTCATCTGAAGTAGAATTGATCAGTATTGTTTTTTTCATATCGCCTTGCTTATAACTTCGTAATCTGAAAGTATTAATACAATTTATCGGTTTTTATGAATTCATACTCTTAAGAAATTCTTTATTGGTCTTAGTACCTTTCATTTTTTCAAGCAAAAATTCCATTGCTTCAACAGGAGTAAAATCACTTAATATTTTTCTTAGCAGCCAAATCTTACTTAGCTCTTCTTCATCAAGGAGTAGCTCCTCTTTACGTGTGCCAGACCGGTTAAGATCGATTGCCGGAAATATCCTTCTATCGGCTAGTTTCCTGTCAAGAACAATTTCCATATTGCCTGTTCCTTTAAACTCTTCAAATATAACTTCATCCATCCTGCTGCCTGTTTCAACCAGCGCAGTTGCTATGATAGTTAAACTGCCGCCTTCTTCTATATTTCTTGCGGCACCAAAAAATCGTTTTGGCCTGTGCAGTGCATTTGCATCAACACCGCCCGAAAGTATCTTTCCGCTGTGTGGCACGACCGTGTTATGGGCCCTTGCAAGCCTTGTTATACTATCAAGTAATATTACTACATCTTTTCTCGCTTCAGTCAATCGCTTTGCTTTTTCCAGAACAATGTCGGAAACTTGAACGTGCCTCTCCGGCGGTTCGTCAAATGTTGAGCTTATCACTTCAGCCCTAACCGAGCGTTCCATGTCCGTTACTTCTTCAGGACGTTCATCTATCAGCAGTACTATGAGCTCAACTTCCGGGTGGTTCTTGGAAATTGCATTGGCAATCTGCTGCAGCAATATTGTTTTACCGGCCTTAGGTGGAGAAACTATCATGCCTCTGTTGCCTTTTCCTATAGGGGTAAAAAGATTCATGATCCTCGTTGAAAATTCCCCGGGGGCTGATTCAAGGTTTAATCTTTCCTCTGCGTATAATGGCGTTAAGTTATCAAATAGTGTCCTCTCACGGCTTCTCTCTGGCTCTACACTGTTAACTTTATCTACCCTTAAAAGGGCGAAAAATCTTTCCCCTT
>DASXTZ010000422.1:0-6137 GCA_036505135.1 Ignavibacteria bacterium | reverse complement strand
AATACTCGCTGCCGGGTTATCAAAAAGGCTTAGGCCATTAACCGATTCTGTACCCAAATGCCTGCTTAAGATTGGCGGGAAGACTATTCTTGAAATGACTATTAATAACGTGCTCAAAAACGGAATTAATAAGTTTATTATGGTTACCGGCTACAGGGAGGATATGATCAAGAGATTCATCGAAAAGAATTTTCCCGGACTTAATATCACATATCTTAGTAATTTAGATTACGAAAATAATAACAATAGCTATTCGTTATGGATGACCAAGAACCATATTAAAGAAGATTGCATTTTACTTGATAGTGACATTATATTTGATTTTCGTATAATTTCGAAGCTTTTGAAATCAGGCTATCAGGATTGTCTGGCTGTAAAAAGAAGTGATGATTTAGGTGACGAGGAGATTAAAGTTATAATTGATAGTACTAATAAAATTCTACATATTGGAAAGCATTTGAATGTTCAGGAATCATATGGTGAATCCATAGGGATTGAGAGGTTTTCCTACAGTTTTTTCAGTAGTTTAGGTGAGATTTTGGAACGTAAAATTATCTACGAAAAAAATGTTAATGAATTCTATGAAGCCTCATTTCAGGAGGTGTATGATAAGGGGAACGCCATGTATGCTGTTGACGTTTCAGAATATAAGTGCATGGAAATAGATTTTCCGGAAGATTTGGAAAAAGCAGAAAAGGAAGTAAGGGAAATATTGTAATAAGCAGGCCACGTACCTGCGGTTACACTAGTTTTATGGGAATATTTAATACAGAAAAAGACAGGTATAAAAATTACGAATTTAGATATAGAAGACCTTCTATGTTCGGAGGATTTTCTTTTTTCCCTCCTGTTATAAAATATCTTCTGATATCTAACATTGCTATTTTTATTTTTCAGTATTTTATTTTTGCAGCCATTAAGATTGACGGAATTTCAATCTCTGCCTACTTTATGCACTATTTTGCCTTAAACCCGATAGGCGTTAAAGAATTCCCGTTTTATCCCTGGCAGCTTCTTACATATCTGTTTATGCATGGAAACTTCTGGCACCTGTTTATGAACATGTTTGCGCTGTGGATGTTTGGCATGGAACTTGAAAATATATGGGGCTCAAAAAAGTTTTTGATGTATTACCTGATGTGCGGAGTAGGTGCAGGCCTATCTAATTTATTAATTGCGCCGCTTTTTTCCGGTGTCATGCTTCCAACCATAGGAGCATCAGGTTCGGTTTACGGTATCCTTGTTGCATTTGGAATGCTGTTCCCGGATAGAGAAATATTTCTTTATTTCCTCTTCCCGATTAAAGCAAAATATTTTGTAATGATATATATGGCAATAGAGCTGTTTTCTGTTGGCAGCAATACAGGCGTTGCGCATCTTGCACATCTTGGAGGGGGGCTTGTTGGTTTTGTTTATCTGCTTCTTACAAGAAATAACATTAATGATCTTTTCCGTTTTAATAAGAAGCCAAAGGTCACGTCCAAACGACCTACAAACATATACAGCAACCGTTTCTATGAAAAATATAATACGGGCTCTGAAGAAGACATAAACGATGCGGAATATTATGTAAAAAAATCGGGCGATGAAGTTTCTCAGGAAAAAATAGATGAGATCCTTGATAAAATAAGCAAGGAAGGTTATAAAAACCTGACTGAGGAAGAAAAACGAATCTTATTTGAAGCTAGCAAGAAGATAAATTAATTTTTTGGAAACTCAAATAATTTCAAAAAAATACTGTAACTCCCTGACACAATACTCAAGATATAAAACCCGCGTTGTTAAAGTTGGCAATATTGGGATAGGCGGAGATAATCCTATTCGCCTGCAAAGCATGACTACAACCGATACGATGGATACGGCTGCAACGGTTGAGCAGTCGATAAGAATGATAGAGTTCGGTTCAGAGCTTGTCAGGATAACCGCACCTTCAGTAAAAGAGGCAGAAAATCTTGAAAATATAAAAAAGGAGCTTAATAAGAGAGGATATTTTGTTCCACTGGTTGCAGATATTCACTTTGTACCAAAAGCTGCGGAAGTAGCTGCAAGGATAGTAGAAAAAGTCCGTGTTAATCCGGGTAATTATGCTGATAGAAAAAAATTTAAAGTTTTTAGCTTCACTGATGAGATGTATAATGAAGAACTTGAAAGAATTTATGAGGAATTTTCACCGCTGGTTAAGCTTTGCAAAGAATACAGCACGGCAATGAGAATTGGCACCAACCATGGCTCTCTATCCGACAGGATTATGAACCGTTATGGTGATACACCGCTTGGAATGGTTGAATCAGCTCTTGAATTTGTACGAATTTGCGAAGACCATAACTATTATAGTATAATCCTTTCGATGAAAGCTTCCAACCCCGAGGTCATGGTTCAGGCGTACAGGCTGCTGGTTAACAAAATGGAAGAAGAAGGCATGAACTATCCCCTGCATCTCGGTGTAACTGAAGCTGGTGATGGTGAGGACGGAAGAATAAAATCCGCTCTGGGAATAGGAACTCTTCTTGAGGATGGGCTTGGCGATACAATTCGAGTATCCTTAACCGAAGAGCCGGAATTTGAAATTCCTGTTTGCAAAAAGCTTGTTGAAAGATATAGTGATCGTTCAAATCACAAACAAATTCCCGAAATTTATGATCTTCCATATAACCCATTCGAATATGAGCGCAGAAAAACATACGAAACAGATAAAATAGGCAACCACCATGTTCCGGTCGTAATATTATCAGTTGATGCAGAAAAATTCAATAGAGCCGAATCATTATCAGTAATAGATTACGATTACTCACCGAATCTGGATAAATGGAACATTGGAGATATGGCAGCCGATTACATTTACCTTGGCTGGAAAGATATTTCTCACAAACTGCCGGGAACACTGAAAAAGATATTTGATTATGAATATTGGAAAACATTGGATGATAAATCAGAGTCGTTTCCTTTATTTAGCCCGGCTGAATACCTGGAAGCAGACAGTAAATCATTCAGAGTAAATTTTGTATTAATAACGATTAATGACCTGAATGATGAACTGCTGGACGCCTTCAAACCCGATAAATTTGCTGTATTGATATTGAAAACGGATAATGAGTATGCAATGGCAGACCAGCGCCGGATAGTAATTGAACTTATGAACAGGAAGATTGATATACCGGTAATTATTAACAGAAAATATTCCGCTATTGATGATGAACATTTAACATTATTCAGCTCGACCGATGCCGGCGGATTATTTATTGACGGAATGGGCGATGGTATATGGCTCGAATCAGATACAAATTCAACAGAAGTAATAAACAGGGTAAGCTTTGGCATCCTTCAGGCAGCAAGAAGAAGGATTTCGAAAACAGAATATATTTCCTGTCCTTCCTGCGGAAGAACCCAGTTTGACCTGCAGGTTACAACCGCAATGATTAAAAAGCGAACTGACCATTTAAAGGGTGTCAAAATTGCAATTATGGGATGCATAGTAAACGGACCCGGTGAAATGGCAGATGCAGATTATGGCTATGTGGGAAGCGGCCCCGGATGGATTTCGCTTTACCGCGGAAAGGAGGTTATTGAGCGCGGGATTGATTCAGAAAAGGCGCTGGATAAGCTTATTGATTTAATGAAGGAAGACGGGATTTGGGTTGAACCATGAAAATGTCATTTCCCGCGAAAGCGGGAATCTAGTGAAGCAATCATAAAAAACAAAATAATAGTTTTTCTATCCGGCAATTCTATCGAAATTCCTCTCTTTCAATGTCTCTCCGATAACAGGCAAATTAACAAGATTATAAGACTCTTCGATTTCTGCCTGCCGCATGGCAGGTCGCTCAGGGTTTGCAATCCCCTTTTTTTATTTATAGAATGAAATTATTTTTATGCTTTATTAATTAAAAAACCCTGTGTGATGAGAAATAAATTTCGGCTTTTTATTTTACTCTCCTTTATTGCTTTATTTAATTACTCAGCTTATGCCCAGATGTTCGGGCAGGAACCGCTTGAACGCGAAAGAACTTATGACGTGGAAAACATAAAAATTGATGTCAAGCTTGACCTGGAAAAGAAAACGGTAGATGGCAAAGTTACAACAATCTTCCGCTCGCTTGCTGACCATCTTACTTCCTTTAAAGTCGATGCTGTTGGCATGAATATTAAAAGCGTGAAGGGTTGGGTTCACAATGCAACAGATGATCCGAAGCTTGCTGAAAGTTTTGAGAATATTAAATATAAATATGATAAGAAAGAAATAACTATTGATTTACCCGGCCCCGGCCTGATAAAAAATTTTCCCTATAAATACCAGGTTGAATATTCAATAACTGACCCTGAAAAAGGATTATATTTTATTCAGCCTAGCACAATATTTCCCGACAAATCTTATCAGGTATGGTCACAGGGTGAGGGTGAAGATAACCGATATTGGTTTCCCTGCTTTGATTATCCAAACGAAAAACAAACAACAGAAGTAATAATTACAGTTGATTCAAAGTATCAAACTCTTTCAAACGGAGTGTTAAAAAAAAGAGATGTTAATAGCGATGGCACAACGACATGGGATTGGGCTCTTGATAAACCGCATTCATCGTATTTGGTAATGCTTGCCGCCGGAAACTGGGATATTATTGAAGATTCATGGGATGGTATATCTATGAGTTCCTACGCACCTTTAAGCACAAAAGATATGGCAGTGAAGTCATTTGACAGGACTTCAGACATCATAATGTTTTTTTCCGATAAGATCGGGTTTCGGTATCCATGGGGAAATTTCTCACAGGTAGTGGTGGAAGATTATATTTACGGCGGCATGGAAAATACGGGAGCAATTGTGTATTATGATGGCTCGGTTTATGATAATAAAACTCCTCCTGATTATTCGGCCACAAATCTTGTTGCTCATGAAATTGCACATCAGTGGTGGGGCGATGTATTAACTTGCCGCAACTGGAATGAAATATGGCTTAACGAAAGCTTTGCAACATATTTTCAGTGCCTGTATACCGAATATGCATTCGGCAAAGATGAATTTGATTATAACATATTTCGCAACGGCAATGGTGCAATTACGGCTGACTCAACAACTGCAAGGAAGCCCATATATATTAGGGACGGCCTTGGAGTTAATACATATGACAAAGGCTCGGTTGTGCTTAATATGTTAAGAAAATTAATTGGGGACGATAAATTCTGGAAAGCCATGTATATATACATTACGGAGAACAAGTTTACAAGTGTTACAACACAAAATTTAATTCTTGCGGTTAATAAGGCACTTGATGATCCACTTAAAGACCAGATGCCACCCAATTTAAAATGGTTCTTTGATGAATGGATATATAATGCAGGGCAGCCTGAGTTTAAAGTTAGTTATGATTACAATGAAAATTCCAGGGAATTAGCATTAAATGTTCAGCAAGTTCAAAGACTTGATTCAAGCTCAATTTTTAAGACTCCAGTTCCTGTTAAAATTGTTAGTACATCGGGCACTATACAAAATAAGCTTTTATCAACCGATAATACCAATACTTTTACTTTTACCCTGGATGATGCGCCGCTTTATGTACTGTTCAACACAGGGAATGCTGTTTTAAGCAAAGTATATTTTTCAAAGCCTAAAAGAGACTGGCTTAACCAGTGGCATTACTCTGAAAATGCAATAGACAGGATAACAGCTCTTCACGGTGTGAAAGACTTAATAAATACCGATGCTAATGTTCTGGGAGCAATACAGGAAGCCCTGGAAAAAGATAATTTCTGGGGAGTCAGAAATGAAGCAGCGGCCATTTTAGGAAGCGCTAATACTTTTACTGCTATTGAAATGCTGATGAAAACCTATGAAAATGAAAATGATCCGCGGGTCAGAAGAACAATTATGTCGTCTATTGCAAGTGTAAAATTAAATGCCACGGAGCATATCAACACAAACTGGC
The DNA here is from genome assembly GCA_036505135.1 of Ignavibacteria bacterium. Classification (GTDB taxonomy): domain Bacteria; phylum Bacteroidota; class Ignavibacteria; order Tepidaquicellales; family OLB5; genus DASXTZ01. The sequence goes on along the minus strand of DASXTZ010000422.1, from coordinate 219 downwards.
TTTACAACTGGGTAAAGCAAATGTTAAGTAAAGAACAAAGTTATTATGCCACGGCAGAAGCTATCACAACTATTTCAAGAATATTAAAAAAAGAAGAAATATATGATGCTGTAATTCCATTTCTTGACCGCGATTCGCATGGTGAGATAATCAGGCGAAGTGTTATGGCTGCACTTGATTCATCAAAGGATGCCAGGGCTTTGCCGGTATTTTTTGAAT
>DASXTZ010000421.1:0-3419 GCA_036505135.1 Ignavibacteria bacterium | reverse complement strand
AACTAAGCGTGACACCCGATGAAATAAGAGGAAAGAAATTAGTCGATATTGGCTGCGGTAATGGAGTCCTTACTTCTGCACTAGTAGATTTTGATTTGGAGACCTATGGAATAGATGTTTCTCCCAGTATAGAAAACGCATATGAAAATAACAAAAATGAAAACGCGCAATTTATTCAAGGTGACCTACAAAATCCTCCTTTCCAACTAGAAACGTTTGACATAGTTTACTCTACCGGAGTAATCCATCACACGAATAATACTGAACTTTCCTTTTCGTGTATAACCCCATTAGTAAAGCCTAAAGGCAGATTATATGTTTGGTTGTACAAACCGGAAAAAGACTTAAGACACAGATTAATTGTGAAAGTAAGAAAAGTAACAAATAAACTTCCTATATGGGTGCAGTACATATTCTATTTGGTATTTTTAGTGCCCTGGGGTTTGTTGAAAGAAGCCTTAAGAGGGAAAAAATTAACGTGGAGAGAACAATTGATCAATTACTTTGATGTTTTATCACCTGAATTCAGATTTGAGCATACGCCTGAAGAAGTCAAAATATGGTATTTAAAACGAAATTTTAGCAATTTAAATATCACTATTTTAGAATACCTTGGTTTTGGTATATATGGGGATAAAAATGGATAGACAAGATAAACAAAAAACAATATATTATGATATGTTATAAAAAATAATTTGTAAAAAAATGAAAACTTTAATTTCATTTTGCCTCTTCTTCATCCTATCTATTAATTCAATTTCAATTTCACAATCAGGCTGGGCAAAGCAGCGAAGTTTTACCGTAAATACATTAATTGGGATATACTTTATTAATGATAATACAGGCTGGGTCGTAGGAAATAACGGCGTCATATGTACCACAACAAATGGTGGTACTAACTGGGTCAACGGTGCTTACGGCCAAGGGGGAACCTGGGTTTCATTATATTTTAAGGATCAAAATACCGGTATAATTGGCGGCTATAATGTTAGCCATTTGGCTGGTTTCATTATTAAAACAACAAACAATGGAAATTCCTGGAGCAGACAGGATTTTAACGGAGAACCTTACGATATTTTTTCCTTTGGAGGTGACACTATATGGAGTTCAAGGCATGACGGTTATGTAATGCGAAGTTACAATTTGGGGAATACGTGGACATCTACATTTGTACACCAGAATTTAGAACTGTATACTGTTTATTTTATTAACAACCTAACAGGATGGACTGGTGGTGCTGTTTACCAGGGCCTTGCATATATTTATAAAACAACCAACGGAGGTATTAGTTGGTTCAACCAGTTTATTAACTCAAGTAATCATTTCTATGGCATTTACTTTATCAATGAGCAAACTGGTTTTGCAGCAACATTGAACGGTTGTATTTATCAAACAACAGATTCAGGGACTAACTGGCTCCTTAAGTTAAGTGGTATTAATAATGTTTTATTCAAAATCAAATTCCCAAGTCTTAATACCGGATACGCCGTTGGTAATATCAAAACAATAATAAAAACTACTAATACGGGTGCAAATTGGACCGTGCAGCTTTTACCATCAAATATAACTAGCTTTATAACTTTTAATAACGTGTTATTTAGAAGTATAACTTTAGGATGGGCAATTGGTGATAGCGGTATAATAGTTAAAACTACTAACGGAGGAGAACCACTTGGCATTCAATACTTAGGGAATGAAATTGTCGAAGAATATCGATTGTCTCAAAATTATCCTAATCCCTTTAACCCTACCACTGCAATAGAATTTGATCTGGCAAAAACCACCAATGCAAAATTATCGATATATGATTTAACTGGTAAAGAAATTGAAATCTTGGTAAATGAAGATTTAAAAAGGGGCAGCTATAGAGTTAATTACAATGCTTTCAATCTAAGTAGTGGTGTTTATTACTATAAATTAATTACCAATGATTTCGCAGAAACAAAAAAATTAGTGTTATTAAAATAGAACCATAATCTAAATAAATGCAGTTTATTAGCGGCTAAAAGGCCGCTTTTTTTTTGCGAACAACAGTAATTTTTTTTTTTGCATTTTAAAACATTTTTCTGCAAATTTGCCCTGCCTGTGCCATAGGCTTTGGCAGACGGGCTCCAATTTCAAAATCTATAGGAGAAAATAAATGAGGAAATTATTTAAGATACTTAGTATCTTATTAATAATTATTGTTTTATTTGCAGCCGGAGGATTCATTTATCTGCAGGTCGCATTTCCAAAAGTCGGTCCGGCACCCGATATTAAAGTTGAATCAACACCTGAAAGGCTTGATCGGGGCAAATATCTGGCGAACGGATTTGCAGGCTGTATTGAATGCCACTCTACGCGGGATTTTTCAAAATTCAGCGGACCGGTAGTTCCGGGAACCGAAGGCAAAGCCGGTATGGATATTAATGAGGGTGCCGGGTTTGTTCCTGCACGAAATATTACACAGGATAAAGAGACAGGGATAGGAAACTGGACCGATGGTGAAATTTTTAGAGCTATTACTGCCGGAGTCGATAAAAACGGCAGATTCCTTGCGCCAATGATGCCCTATCCATTCTTTGCTAAGCTCGATAAAGAAGATATTTATTCAATTATTGCATATATAAAAACATTGCCGCCTATTAAAAATAATGTTCCTGAGAAAAAATTAAACTTTCCCGTTAATATAATTTTCAGAACTATACCTAAGGATGCAAACGAGTTTGGAAAATTCCCCGGGCAGGACGATAGAGTTAAATTAGGGGAGTATTATGCTGTATCTTGCAAGTTCTGTCATTCACCAAATGAAAAAGGAGAATTCTTGCCCGGTAAGCTTTTTTCGGGTGGTGTAGAGTTTCCAATGCCCGATGGCACAATCATCCGCTCTGCCAATATTTCGCCGGATAAGGAAACCGGAATTGGCAATTTGAGCAAAGAGCTGTTTATACAAAAATTTAAAATGCATTTAGATCCGGCAAACCTGGATGTACAAAAACGCGGTTATAATACTCCAATGCCATGGAGCCAGTTTGCAACTGGCTGCAGCGAAGAAGATCTGGGTGCTGTATATGATTACATAATGACACAAAATCCGGTAAAAAATAAAGTAGAAAAGATTAGATTGCAGGGAGTCAATTAATAATACCTACCCCTCTCCACGTGGAGAGGGGATGGGGAGAGGTGGAAAAATGAGGCCCTTCGCTAACGCTCAGGGTGAAAAAGCACTATTTATTCTTTACGTACTTATCAAGGAACTGTACCATTTTGGGATAGGCGTCTAACCGGTTTTTAAGCTTTGCAAGCCCATGCCCTTCATCATTGTAAATGAGGAGCTCAACAACTCCTCCCCTTTTTTTGATGGCATCATACATTTGTTCAGCTTCTCCCACAGGCACCCTTGGGTCGTTCTTACCATGAATAATCATAAGGGGAGCTTT
>DASXTZ010000420.1:0-4945 GCA_036505135.1 Ignavibacteria bacterium | reverse complement strand
TGCCATACGCCTACTTCATAATAGTTTGTACTGACTTGAGGCATTACTCCCGGTTTAGGCATTTGATCTATATATTTGGTAAGTGTATTTGGATCCAGTAAGGTTTGTGAATAAAGATGTGAACTAAAACATAACATCAATATAATTCCCATCAGTATTTTGACGCTATCAGGTAAACAATTTTTTTTGAACATACTTCTATCCCCCTAAATAATTAAGTGGTATTTTAAATTGGAAAATTAATTTAAATAAGGGTAGAGCATTGTATAATAATTTTGGTGAATTACATTTGTATAGTGCAGCGTTCATTTTTTACATACGCTAAAAATTGTCCGCTCATCATTTTAGTATCACAAAGATAAATAAAATTATTCTTATAATATCAGTAAAAAGTTGCGACGCCGAAAGAATTAATGCTTCAATGGAATAAAAAAACCTGACAGGCTCTAAGACTTGTCAGGTTAAATAGATTTCTGTTTTTTATTATGTTACTCTTTCGCCACGCTCAGAGGTAACTTCTTCATTTCACGAGTATCATTTTCTTAGTATCTATTTTTACGTCGTTTGCAATAAGTGTATAGAAATACACACCTGAGGCAAGATTTGTCCCATCAAAGTCATAAGTTACAGTTCCCGGATTCATTTCAACATTGTTGAATAACGTTTCAACTTCCCTGCCAACTACATCATAAATCTTAAATGTAATTCTGCTTACCTTAGGGATGGCAAATTTTATAGTTGTTTTTGGATTAAAAGGATTCGGATAATTCTGTGATAAAGTATATTTAAGCGGAATCTCACTGGACCAATTTATATTACCAACAAAGGTATTATATAATTTCAAAATACCTGCGCTGCTGGCACAAACCCACGCTGAATCGTAACCTTTTGCGTAAATACCACCTGTTGTAGCAGCACCATTATTCAGAATCTGCCAGGTGGTTCCCTCGTTAGAAGTTCTGATTGTATACCCTGCAGCGCCTGCAACAAATCCTGTATTCAGATTGGTAAATGATAATGAATATTGTGAGGCAGTAAACGGAGTTGCAACTGTATCCCAGCTGGTCCCACCGTTAGTAGTTTTCCTGACGGTGCCTCCTAATCCGCACAAGTAACCTGAATTAGCATCGATCATTTTTATCCAATATAGAGTTGAAGTGTAATTGGGGGTTTGTGCATTCCATGTTGTTCCGCCGTCAGTAGTTTTCCTGACAGCGCCGCTTGAACCTACAAACCACCCGGTGTTTGCATCTACCATATCAATCCTATATAGAGTCGAGGTGCTGCCGGTCGTCAGAAGTGTCCAATTGGACCCCCCATTTGTTGTTTTAAAAATCCTGCCGCTTGAACCTGAAACCCAACCGGTATTAGCATCAATAAAATCCGGACAATATAATGTTGTTGAAGTACCAATTGCAGTTGAGACTGAATCCCAATTTGTACCTCCATTAGTAGTTTTGAAGACTCTATTTGTCGACCCGCATACATAACCGGTATTACTGTTTATCATTTTGATACCGTTAAGAGCAACCGGTATAGGCAAACCGGGATCAGTTGACCAGGTTATACCGCCGTTAGATGAATACATTATCGGAGTTGGTGCAACCGAGCCAACAGCAATAACCTTTCCATTCATATTATCACACCAAATATCATTTAATGTGCTTGAATATATGAGTGGATTATGAGCTATCCAGTTAGCTCCTGAATTTGTGGAAGTATTTGTCAGTCCGAAAGCGCCCACCGCAGCCATAGTTGTAGCGTTCAGGTCAAAAGCATAATAAGTCGAAGTATAAACTTGGCTGCCTGTATGGCTTATTGAATCCCATGTTGTTCCGTCGTTTGTACTTTTATAAATATAAAAAGAGTTGCCGGTAACATATAGTGTATTTGAAATATAATCTAACTCATAAAACGAGCTGCTTGAAAGCCCTGTGTTAACAGAAGTCCAGTTGGCCCCTCCGTTAGTTGTTGCTCTTACAGCAGTTGAGGAACCACATACCCAGCCGGTGTTTACGTCCTTGAAGCAAACATCATATAAAGTTGCCGTGGTCCCGGTAGAAACAATTGACCAGTTTGTACCGCCGTTGGTTGTATAATATAACTGTGCTGATGAGCTTGTGGGTGCATAAATGTTGTTTTCATTAAGTGCAAATATATTGTAAGAATAAATAGTGGTTGAAGGGAAAGCTACAGCGGTCCAGTTTAATCCACTGTTGGTTGTTTTCAAAATACCATTGTTGTAATTAGAAATAAAACCTGTAGTGGAATTAATAAAATGCATTCCATACAAAGCTCCGGTGCTTCCCGAAGATATGGTATCCCATGAAACTCCCCCATTGGTTGTTCGGCTGATTTTTCCGCTTGTGCCGCATGCCAGCCCGGTATTCATGTCAAAAAACCATCCGCTGTATGGAAAGTACTGGCTGTTTTGCTGTTCACCCATTACGTTGTGCGTTATAAACCAGTTAGTTCCTCCATTGGTTGTTTTGATGAAGGTTCCCGCATAACCTATCGCATAAAAAGTCGTGGAATTAAATACCTTGACATATCTCAATGTATTTCCCTGCGGTTTTGGATGCGACCATTTCCATGGCGAGTTTTCCTGTGAAAATATTAAATTCATAAATAACATAAGGGACAGTAAATAATAAGTAATTTTTCCCATTGCAATTCTCCTTAAAATTATGATTTGGAATACGCACAATATAAAGTAAGAAAAAACTTACAGCAATGTAAGAATTTTCCTACAATATTAAATTAGTTGTATTTTTAAATCTAAATTGAGATTTTGTTAGGTAATGTATTTTGCGTCAGGTCGTAATACCTTACGACACGAAACTTACCTCCCGGCATAAAACCTATAAAATTCAAAATACCCACTACCCAGATTTATAAGGAATAGAAATGTTATTTTTTCTCAAATAAAAATTTACCTGTATCAGTGACTTTTACAGCAACTTTATCACCCGGGAGTATTTCACCGCCAAGAATTTTTTCAGATAGCTGATTGGTAACATGGTTTTGTATTACCCTCTTTAAAGGCCTTGCTCCAAAAGTAATATCATAACCTAATTTACCCAGCCAGTCCTTTGCATCGTCATTAACCTCCAGCTGAATATCGTTATTCTTTTTTAGCATTTCAACAATTTTGCTGATCTGGAGGTCAACAATTTGCCTTATTTCACTTTGCATTAATGGCTTAAACATAATTATTTCATCTATCCTGTTTAAGATTTCAGGCCTTATTTTAGCTCTGAGCAGTTCAAAAAGCTTTTCTCTTAATTCATTTAAAACTTCTTCCCTGTTCACATCGGTTAAATTCCTCAATTGATCCTGGATCAAATGGGAGCCGAGATTTGAGGTCATTATAACAATCGTATTTTTAAAATTAACTTTTCTCCCCTGCGAGTCTGTTAAAATTCCATCATCCAGAAGCTGAAGCAGAATGTTAAAAACATCGGAGTGAGCTTTTTCAATTTCATCAAGCAGCACAACGCTGTATGGTTTCCTTCTGACTGCTTCGGTAAGCTGTCCGCCTTCTTCATAGCCCACATATCCGGGAGGCGCGCCTATGAGCCTGCTCACAGAAAATTTCTCCATATATTCACTCATATCGATCCTGATTAAATTATGCTCATTATCAAAAAGAAACTCAGCAAGCGCTTTGGCGAGCTCGGTTTTACCTACACCTGTTGTTCCAAGAAATATAAATGAACCAATTGGACGGTTCGGGTCCTGTAAGCCTGCTCTGTTTCTTCTGATAGCATTAGCCACTGCATTTATTGCTTCATTCTGGCCAATAACGCGTTTGTGAAGGTTTTCTTCTATATGCAGCAGCTTTTCCCTTTCACTTTCCAACATTTTTGAAACAGGTATGCCAGTCCACTTGGCAACAATTTCAGCAACATCTTCTGAGTCAACTTCCTCCTTAAGCATTTTTGTTTCTTTTTGAAGGTTATTTAATTTTTCAGACTTTTCTGCAATTTCTTTCTGTAGCTCAATGACTTTTCCATATCGTATTTCAGCAACTTTACCAAGATCTCCCTGCCTTTCGTAATTATCAGCCTCAAGTTTTAAATTTTCAATCTGCTCTTTTTTACTCCGTATCTCTGATATTAATTCTTTTTCTAAGAGCCAATGCGCTTTAAGCCGGTCTCTTTCAGCCATCAGTTCCGAAATTTCTTTTTCTATATCTTTAAGTCTTAACTCGGTTGGATTTATTTTTTCTTTTGCAGTTTTTGCCATATTCAAAGATAATGATAATAGTAAATTAATTAAATAAATATCATGAAGAAAAAAAATAAAATTAGATTAACAAGAGATCCTTCGCTTCGCTCAGGATTACATTTAAAAACTCTTTTATATATATTTGCTTTCTGAAATGAAAAAGAAAACGATTGAAAAATCTCTTAAAGAAGAGTCTATATATAATTTAAAGTATTATGAGACTGGTTTTGAAAGCAAATATTCCCGTTATTTATGGATAGCCATACCCTTGCTTACTATAATATATTATTCATATCGAAAGGTCGCAATTGGCTTTTATCAGGATGATGAGGTAGCACAATACATAAATATGCTTCAATTCTGGCATGACCCTTGGGTGATACTTGGAAATGGACCAAAACCTGGCTATAAAATTTTTATGGTGATACCGGCCCTTATAAGCTATGACGCTGTTTTGATCTTTAATTCGTTTATAGCTGCCCTGACTGTTTATATGACCTACATACTGATAAAATCTTATAACATTGGTTATGCCTTTGTTGGAGCATTGCTATTAGCCTCACAGCCATTATTTGTTGACCTTTCATTCCGCTCATATTCAGAAATTTTCACTTCACTGTGTTTAGCTACATTCTTAATTCTATACAAAAGTGAGAAATATTTTATTAGTGCCTTGCTCTTAGGATATATTTACACCGTAAGACAAGAAATTGCT